>CAIZDF010000480.1 GCA_903931645.1 uncultured Tolumonas sp. | reverse complement strand
TCAGGGATACATCCCACAGGCTGGTTTTATGGAAAACTGTCTGGCTGGCATGCCGGAGTTCCATCGGGAAGAGATGCCCGATTACACCATTCATGAATACAGCCCGCTGATCGATTCGTCAGATATGACCCCCGCTGACTGGCAGCGTATTGCGGAAGATATTCGCGATCATTACGACGATTTCGATGGCTTTGTCGTACTACACGGCACCGACACCATGTCGTATACCGCATCCGCCTTGTCGTTCATGTTGGAAGATCTGCATAAACCGGTCATCATCACCGGTTCACAGATCCCTCTTGCGGAACTGCGTTCCGACGGGCAGCAAAATTTGCTAGATTCGCTGTATATTGCGGCAAATTACCCAGTGCAAGAAGTCACCCTGTATTTCAATAATCAGCTGTTTCGCGGCAACCGCAGCACCAAGGTGCATGCCGATGGTTTTCATGCCTTTGATTCACCAGATTTCCCACCACTTTTAGATGCGGGTATTCATATTGAATGGAATGCTGGTAAACCAGCAGAAGTCAGTGATAAGCCACTGAAAATGCATTCGATTCAACCACAGCCAATTGGTGTGGTGACACTGTACCCTGGTATTTCTGTGGACGTAATTGCCAACATCCTACAACAACCAGTTAAAGCGTTGATTTTATTAACTTATGGTGTTGGTAATGCACCGCAAAATCCAACCATGCTCAAACTATTACGGGAAGCATCAGAACGTGGCGTGCTCATTGTTAATCTCAGCCAATGTTTGCGCGGCAAAGTGAACATGGGGGGTTACGCAACAGGCAATGCGCTGGCAGATGCCGGTGTGTTATCCGGTTTCGATATGACCACCGAAGCCGCCCTTGCCAAATTGCATTTCCTGTTAAGTCAGCCGCTGACATCAGAGCAGATGAGAACATTGATGCAGCAAGATTTACGCGGTGAACTGAGACACTAAGCGGCATAAAAAAAGCCCCTGAGTTTCGGGGCTTTTTATTTTTCGGCTGTACTGGTTTCAGCCTCGCTGAAGCCCAGTGATAGGCTGTTGACGCAAAAACGCTGTCCGGTTTCTGTCGGGCCATCCGGGAAAACATGACCCAGATGTGAGCCACAACTGGCGCACATAATTTCGACGCGCCGCATACCATGGCTCAGGTCTTCCTCATACCGTACCGCATCTGGAATTTCCCGATCAAAGCTCGGCCAGCCACAACCGGAATCAAACTTAGCTTTTGATTCAAACAGCGGTGCATCGCAACAGACACAATGGTAAACACCCGTTTTCCGGTTATGCAACAATGCACCTGAATATGGGCGTTCCGTTCCCTTCTCCCAGCAAACATGGAATTGTTCTGGTGTCAGTTTCAACCGCCAATCAGTCATCTGCTCCCCGCTCATGATCTTACCCCTGTTACATAATTGTTAAGAGAGTAGATGAGCATCAGAGCAGATTCAAACCACAAAAAGTAAGGTTAATAAGAAAACTTAATTAACATCACATCCTTTGAGTGGACAAGCACGTAGCAGCTTCATGGAATGAGCGCTGCAGACCGCTACCAGCTGCTGCAAATCGTCCAGTAACAACCGTTTACCGTCATGCGCAGTCGTATCAATAGCCAACGTCCAATTGCTGGTTTTCTCTGGTTCCGGCAGACGGAAATGAATGTCATAACCACTGGCATTAAATAACACCAGCCAATGTTCCTGACTTTCTTTCGCAATAATTTCCATGACTAACGCTTGGGCGGAAGGCGCATTCCAATCACCTTCGGTCAACTCACTACCATCAGGATGATACCAATGCACAGTATCCGCCTGAGTTCGCGAACCGAAATACAGATCATCACCCAGATGCAATTCGGTAAAAGCGCTGGCAGAACGACGGATCCGGATCATTTGTTTCACAAACGCCAGCAACCCTTCATCCTCATTACTTAATTGCCAGTTGACCCAACTAATACGGTTGTCCTGACAATAAGCATTGTTATTACCGATCTGGCTACGCCCCATCTCATCACCGGCCAATAAATGCGGGATACCTTGCGACAACAACAATGTCACCAGCATATTCCGTTTTTGTTGCAACCGGATTCGGCTGATCCGAGGGTCAAGGGTTGGTCCTTCGATACCATAATTTTTCGACAGATTATGGCCATGCCCGTCGCGGTTCTCTTCCGTATTAGCCTGATTGTGGCGTTGCTCGTAACAAACAGTATCTTCCAGCGTGAAACCATCGTGGTAACAAACGAAATTCACACTGGAATGGATCGCACGTAATGATTTGGGGAAAATATCGCGCGAGCCTAATAATCGAGTCGCAAATTCAGCCATACGGCCCATATCTCCGCGCCAGAAAGAGCGGATCGTGTCACGGTAACGATCGTTCAGCTCGCGCCATTGTGTTGGGAATTGCCCCAGACGATAACCAAACGGGCCAATGTCCCAAGGCTCAGAGATCAGTTTCACATTACGTAACACCGGATCTTGCATTAACGCTTTGCAAAAACCGCCATACGGGTCGAATTCTCCGCCTTCGCGCGCCAGTGTCACCGCCAAATCAAAACGGAAGCCATCAATATGCATCTCGGTCACCCAATAACGCAGACTATCCATCACCAAACGCAGGCCATTCGGATGATCCACATTAAAGGTATTACCGCAGCCGGTCATATTGCTATAGCGAGAAAAATCAGGGCCATAACCACCGTTATCGAAACAATAATAGCTACGGTTATCTAACCCTTTGTAACTCAAGAGTGGGCCACCATGTCCGCCCTCTGCGGTATGGTTAAACACCACATCCAAGATCACTTCAATACCGGCACGATGCAGTTCCCGCACCATGGTTTTGAATTCAGTGACTGCATGCTTAACCGCATAACGTGGTTCCGGCGCCATAAAGCAAACCGGGTTATAGCCCCAGTAATTATTTAATCCCAGTTGGGTTAAACGGGGTTCACTCATAAAACTGGCAACCGGCATCAACTGTACCGTGGTAATGCCTAGTTCTTGCATATGTCGGATCACCGCTGGCTGGCACAAACCAAGGTAAGTACCACGCAGATGTTCCGGCACATCGGGGTGTAATTTAGTGAAGCCTTTGACATGGACTTCATACAAAACAGTCTGCGCATCACTATAATGCGGAGAAACAATGCCTTCCCAATCAAATTCATCTTCCCAAACTACAGCCTTGGGCAGCATGCGATGGCTATCGCCTTGATAAAGCTCCTCGTTCCATTCCAGAACACGAGACAAGGCTTTCGCATAAGGATCTAACAATAATTTTTGCGGGTCGAATAAGTGCCCTTGTTCAGGGCTGTGTAGCCCATGCACACGATAACCATATAAGGCGCCAGATTTGACACCTTGAACATACCCATACCAAAGATGACCGCGACGTTCACGCAATCGGATACGAGCAATTTCCTGCTCTTTTGTATCAAACAAACAAAGTTCTATGCGTTCAGCATCCGGAGCCCACAAGACAAAATTACATCCCTGCTCATCCGGCATCACCCCGAATGGGGCTTCTTTACCGGGTAACAATGTAAAATGATCCGTCATAGTCTTAACTCCATCTGACCCCCGCCATACGGCGACGGGGGTCTCTTATGCTGTTACTCAACCACTTTTTTGATAAATACGCTAGCCAGTGGCGGCAGGTTCAACACAATAGAGTGATCTTTACCATGTGATGCGATCGCTTCGGTATGGAATACATCCGCGCCCACGAAATAATCACCACCCCAATATTCGCCGCTGTCGGTATTCAGCACGATCTGATAACGCCCCGCTTCTGGCACACCCATACGGAAGCCGTCACGTGGCACCGGCGTAAAGTTACAAGCAGCAATGATGAAACTATCCTGTGCTTTATTACGGCGGATCATCAGCAGTGCGCTGTTTTCCCAATCAGAGTGATCTAACCACTCAAAACCACTTTGCAGATAATCTGCATCATACATGGCTGATTCTGAGCGATAGAGTTTGTTCAGATCACGGATCAGATTCTTCTGGCCACGATGTTTATCAAAACCAAGCAACCACCAGTCCAGCTGTCCATCGTGATCCCACTCTGATGCCTGTGCTATCTCAGTGCCCATGAAATTGAGCTTTTTACCAGGATGTGCATACATATAACCCATATAAGTACGCAGATTAGCGGCCTGTTGCCACTCATCGCCCGGCATTTTATACAGCAGAGATTGTTTCCCATGCACCACTTCATCGTGCGACAGCGACAACACAAAGTTCTCGTTGTAGTGATAGACCATGGAGAACGTCAGATCATTATGGTGGAATTTACGATGAACCGGTTCTTTCGCCATATAACGCAGCGAATCAGTCATCCAGCCCATGTTCCACTTGAAGGTAAAGCCCAGACCGCCAGTGTAGGTTGGACGAGAAACTCCCGAGAAAGCCGTCGATTCTTCCGCAATCGTCATTGCATGTGGGAAGCGTTCATACACTTCACGGTTGAACCATTGCAGTAATGATATGGCTTCATAGTTATGGTTGCCACCATCCAGATTTGGCACCCACTGCCCTTCATCACGGGAATAATCCCAATACAGCATTGAGGCAACCGCATCGACACGTAAACCATCGATGTGGAAATGATCCAGCCAGAACAGTGCACTGGCGATCAGGAACTGACGAACGGTATCTCGACCAAAATCATAGATATAGGAGTTCCAATCAGGGTGCCAGCCACGACGCGGATCTTCATACTCATATAACGGGGTGCCATCAAAGCGCGCCAGACCATGAGCATCAGATGGGAAATGAGCAGGAACCCAATCGAGGATCACGCCAATTCCGGCTTCATGGCAACGATCGACAAAATATTTAAAATCATCGGCCGAACCATAACGACTGGTTGGCGCAAACAAACCGAGCGGCTGATAGCCCCAAGAACCTGAGAACGGATGCTCCATGATTGGCATCAATTCGATATGGGTATAATTCATTTCCTGCAAATAAGGGATCAGCTCATCCGCCATTTCGCGGTAACTCAGCGAATCCCCATTGTCATGACGTTTCCACGAGCCGAAATGAATTTCATAGATGGAAAGTGGTTGTTCCAGCTTGTCATTCCGTTGCGACTTCTGCCATTCCGCATCATGCCATTGGTATTTCTTCTGGTCGTAAACTACCGACGCAAATGACGGATATTGATCAGCATAGAAACCAACTGGATCGGCCTTATGTGGCAAACAATGACCATGCATATCTTTTAATTCAAATTTGTAACGGGTACCTGCTTCCAAACCCGGCACAAATAACACCCAATGACCGCACAGACTGCGTTGCATCGGATGGCGGCGACCATCCCAGAAGTTAAAATCACCTAACAGGCTCACAGACATGGCACTAGGGGCATAAACAGCAAACTTAACTCCTTTGACTGTCACGCCATTGACTTCAGTTTCGATGAGCTGAGCACCCAGCGTACGATAGATATTATCAGCACTCAGTTTCATCTCTGCCAAACCACGATAGGCTTCATCATGGAACTGGTAAGGATCGATCACTTCCGTTTTGGTATCGCCGTAATTAACGCTCAGTGCATAGGCAAACGGTGAAGCTAACTTCGCAAATTCTGCTTCAAATAAACCATCGACATGAACACAAGCTAACTGACTTTCGATCGTTTTTTTCTCAATTCGGCGAACAGCAACCTGAGTTGCATGTGGCAACCAGACTCGCAACCGCCACAATGATTGTTCGTTATCGTAGATCCATCCCAATTTTTCAAATGGTTGCCCGCAACGGGCTTCATTAAGCTCTCTTAACAGCATATGTAAACCTCTACTACATCACTAAGAATGGTCAGCTACAGATACAAATAACTCGCTGATATAAAAATCATTACTATTGTTTTCGTGCATTAGTCAGTCTGTTAGCCAACGCCGCCAGTCCGGGCTCATTTAAAAAGCTCTCTAAATCTTTACTCAATTTTCTCCGCCAGTTCGGATATTCAGTGCTAGTACCGGGTACATTGACTGGTTTATCCATCTCCAGCCAATCTTCCAACTGGGTACTGAATAATGCGCTATTACCACGACACATATGTTCTTGTAACGCATGAGCCAACGCGGTGTTCATACCAACCCAGCTGACATCATGTCCGATACCATCCGGCAACACGCCATGCCCCGATAATGAATCGAGGATCGCCTGTTTAGCGCTGTGTCGCTCGCGATACAGGTCCTGCAACTTATCTTCATCTGGATAAAGGCCCAAATCACGCCCTAATGCCAAATCATCACAATGCCAGAAGCCACGTAACGTTGGCATATCATGTGTCGTCAAAGCTGCCATTGCCTGAGCTGGATAATGAGCCGGCGAGAAATAGCCGCCATCAGCAGCTCGTTCAAAGAAAAATACCTTGTAGGAATAAACACCGTTGTCATGCAGTAATGTCCGCATTTCAGGTGGCACAGTACCTAAATCTTCGCCAATGACCATGCAACGCTCACGGTGTGACTCCAATGCCAGAATGGCCAGCAACTCTTCAACGGGATAATAGACATATGCCCCCATTGACGACGGCGCACCCGGCGGAACCCACCACAATCGACGTAGCCCCATGACATGATCGATACGTAATGCCCCGCAACCACGCATGTTAGCTCGTAACAATTCAATAAAAGGCCGATATGCGGCTTGTTTTAGTTGCACTGGATCGATCGGTGGTAACCCCCAGTTTTGACCCTGCGGCCCCAACGGATCGGGCGGTGCGCCGATACTGGCTTTAGGACAATACAGATCTTTATTTGCCCAAATTTCACAGGAACCTTCCGAAACACCAACAGCCAGATCACGATATAACCCGATCTTCATGCCAAGTGCTTTAGCCAGTTGCTCCGCTTCAGCCAACTGCTGGTCAGCCATCCATTGCAAATATTGATAAAAACGGATGTCCAGTTGATGAGATGCAATCCAAGTTTGTACCGCAGGAGAATCAAAATTCCGGTACACCTCAGGCCATACTGGTGGGCCCCACGCTTCTAAGCCGCCGGCATATAACGTGTTTTGCAATGCATCAAAGGTCGCCATCTGCAATAAGCCATCGCCACCAGCTGCAATATATTCAGCAAATGCCTGCCCACGTTCAGTTCGCGCAGAGAGATCAGCGCCTTCGAATACCCGACGTAACCAACCTATTTTGAAAGAGAAAACGGCTTGGTAATCAATCCAATCAACTGTACGTAACTGATTCAGTTGTTCTTGAATTTCCGAGGCTGCTAATTCTTTTTGCAGCGCCGGATTGGATAAAAAGTCAGGTATTGCTTCAACATCAATATAAATGATGTTTAACCAGCGACGGGAAGAAGGGCTATACGGGCTGCAACTTTCCGGATTAGCCGGATACAAAGCATGGATCGGATTCAGACCAACAAAATCTGCACCCCACGCCGCAACACCACGCAATAACATTTTTAGATCGGTGAAATAGCCAACACCCCAGTTACGCTGGCTGCGCAAAGTATATAACTGAACACTTGGCCCCCAGCATTTTTGCTGGCGTTGTAAAAACTCAGGATGAAAACAATTGGCAGGAGCAACGATTAAAGAAGAAGTCGCTAATACTTGCGTATTATCTCCAGATAAAAGATTAAATTGATGATAACCATTAGGAATATTCTGCTGAATATTTATTACATATTCAGAAAATAATAATTCGTTCGCTTGGAAGGAGTTTATTTTTTGACTGTCATTTAGTGAAATAACGCCACTTAGCTGAGCACCCTCTTCCAGGTCAATACGCCAATTCAGTAGAGACTCCGCACTTGCTGGCAATCTGCAGGTAATATGAAACTCTGTTTGCTGTCTTAGCACATACACAGGATCCAACATTTGTTGCCAGTACGTAAGATCCTCATGGCTAATTTGTTCTGATAAGACCTCACGTTCCGTCGTTGCATATCCCATGGCATCAAGGATAGCCCGCTTATTCTCCATTGATGTCTGAGTCGTTTTCCCCCAGATATCCGTATACTCTTGCCCTATACCACGTCGTTGTGCCAATAAATCAAGGAGTTCATCCATCTTATCCTCCCGTTGAATAATTCAGGCCGATGATGTCAGCGCCATATTAGTAATATCCCAATTCTCACACATTGAAGGTAATACTGAATGTGACCTGACCACCAGCAATTATTTTTGTCCTGCTCGATCGCTTATAATTTATTCGAAAAAACAGACAATGGTGACTTGACTTAGCACAAACCCAATAAAGCATAGCGAACAAATTAACTATTTCATGATATATCGCAATTAATAGTCGCTTGGTAGTTGCTCATTCCCCCTTAATTCTTGTAAATTCATAGGCGAATTTTTTCCCTTGAACACATGTTGGGTACAACTATGACTATCAAAGTAGGTATTAACGGTTTTGGCCGTATCGGTCGCTTCGTATTCCGTGCAGCTTTCGAACGTTCAGACATCGAAATTGTTGGTATCAACGATCTGATCGACGTTGATTACATGGCTTACATGCTGAAATATGACTCAACTCACGGCCGTTTCAACGGTACTGTTGACGTTAAAGACGGCAACCTGATCGTTAATGGTAAAACCATCCGTGTAACTGCAGAACGTGATCCAGCAAACCTGAAATGGGATGCTATCGGCGCTGACGTAGTTGCTGAAGCAACTGGTATGTTCCTGACTGACGACACAGCTCGTAAACACATCACTGCTGGCGCTAAGAAAGTTGTTCTGACTGGCCCATCTAAAGATAAAACTCCAATGTTCGTAATGGGTGTTAACCACGCTACTTACGCTGGTCAAGATATCGTTTCTAACGCTTCTTGCACCACTAACTGCTTGGCTCCTATTGCTAAAGTTCTGAACGACAAATTCGGTATCGAATCTGGTCTGATGACTACTGTTCACGCAACTACCGCTACTCAGAAAACTGTAGACGGCCCCTCTGCTAAAGATTGGCGCGGTGGTCGTGGTGCTTCTCAGAACATCATCCCATCTTCAACTGGCGCAGCTAAAGCAGTTGGCGTAGTAATTCCAGAGCTAAAAGGCAAACTGACTGGTATGGCGTTCCGTGTTCCAACTCCAGACGTTTCTGTAGTTGACCTGACTGTACGTCTGGCTAAACCAGCTACCTACGCTCAAATCTGTGCAGAAATCAAAGCTGCATCAGAAGGCGAAATGAAAGGTGTTCTGGGTTATGTTGATG
>CAIZDF010000479.1 GCA_903931645.1 uncultured Tolumonas sp. | reverse complement strand
TCCGTTTCCATCACGGCCAGAAGATTCATGACATTGGCCACCTTGTCCTTGAACTTCCCGATACGAGAGCTCTGGGTAGACGGAATGATCAGTAACAGCACGACGACCAGTCCGATCAGTACAGCGAGCGTCAGACCAATCAGGAGTGGCAGGAACAGCAGAAGCCATATAATGAGTTTGAGAGCCAGAGGCAATGCGTTCAGGCTGTCGAAAAGCTTGATGAGGCTCCCTGGTATTGCTCCCTTGAATGTCCTCTTGATCATCGCCGTAAGATTGGGATGACTCAGGTTCATCATATGGCAATGGGAATCATAGAAAGCAGGCATAGTAAGTCTCCGGAAGAGTTCCAATTTCTATATCAGGCTTTACACTGTGCGTAACAACAGCCGGGCAATCGGGCACTACATACTTCAGGGGGACTTCAAATCGAGAATAAATAAACTGCAGAGGCATCGAAATAACTACTGCAATGCCCTCTCTACATTCGACGGAAAAGAGCATTCTTTGCAATAAGGAACAAAAGAGCGCTTAAGTACGTTTCTTTTGCTTCCGTTATTTACCAATAAAAAAAAGCAGACCATCGAAGATGGCCTGCTCTTTAAATCAGTAATTACAACGCTAAATTAATTTCACTTTGTAATTTATTGCCATCACAGGCCGATGAATCACACACCAGCACATCACGCTTACCAGGTAATACTTTCCAAGCATGTGTCGTGACATCCCAATATGAAAACGCACGTTTTGCTAAGGTGATATTCACTTTTTTGCTTTCACCTTTTGCAAGTTCAATACGTTCAAAACCAGCCAGTGATTTGGTCGCCATTGGTACTGGCGCGTCCGCCACTGCGCCCAGATAAATCTGTGGTACATCCGCACCATCACGATCACCGGTATTCGTTACGGTAAAGCTGACTTGGTAACCATCTGCTGCGGGTTTAACTTCCGCTGCGCTGTATTTGAATTGGGTATAAGAGAGGCCATGACCAAAGGCAAATAGCGGTTTGATCGCTTTAGTTGCATACCAACGATACCCCACCAGAATACCTTCTTTGTAATCGACTCGACCTTTTACACCCGGAAACTGTTCGACAGTTTGCAGTGGCGTGTCTTTTTCTGCGGCCGGGAATGTTACCGGCAATTTACCTGATGGATTCACCTTGCCCGTCAAAATATTCGCCGTCGCAGTGGCGCCTTCCTGACCGGAATACCACATTTGTAAAATCGCAGCCGCCTGTTTCGCCCACGGCATAGTGATTGGGTCACCGGTGTTTAATACCACAATGCTATTTTTGTTTGCTTTGGTAACAGCAGAAATCAATGCATCCTGGCCATCCGGTAATGCCAGCGACCGGCGATCTTGCCCTTCAGTGCCTTCGTTGAACGCAAACAACAACACTTTGCCTTTATGCTGTTTTGCCGCAATGACTGCTTTTTGCAATTCAGCTTTACGCTGAGATGGCGTCACCCACGCCAAACGCATTTCCAACGGTGCATCAGCGGAGGTAATACCATTCGACAGCATATTTGCCATCCCCGCAATGCCGGTGACTTTTAGTGGCAACTGTTGGCCTTTTTTCAATTTAATCTGGAAAGAAGCAACATCCAAACCATCACGTGACGGCAGCAATTTGTTAGTGGTCGCAAAGAAACCATTGCTGTTTAACTGCGGCTCACCTTTCGCATCACCCTGCCCCAGTTTCAGGGTGCCAGCACCGCCACGAATGTGTAATTTAATATCATAAACACCGCTCTCTGGTGCTACTAGCGCCCCCGACCACTCGACTTTGCTATGTGCAGGCAATGCTTGTTTTTCACCGACTAAATTAATGTCAGCAACGGTAACAGTCTGGTCTTTTAGTTTGCGTGTTAAACCCGCTTTGCCTTCGGCAGTTTTTAATGCAGATATCGGTATTGCCGAGCCATCCAGATCAATACCTAATACTGTATTAGTC
>CAIZDF010000478.1 GCA_903931645.1 uncultured Tolumonas sp. | reverse complement strand
TTAAGTGTCCATCTGCTGATACTCAGATTGTTACAAATATCTTCCAATATTGAATCATCGCCATCAAATCGCCCTAAATGAATGGAATGGATTATCATCTCTTTGATTAACGAGGAATAATCGCTATCACTCTCCAATTTGCGGCAAAGTTCATTTAGCCTTGTCTTTTGCATGGAATTTAAGCTGCCGTTATAATCTTGCCGTGGTCTGTCTAATTCTTGATTATTAAATACAATAGAGTTGTTGTTTTGTTCCCATAAACATTGGGTATTAAAAAACACATCCAGTAAATGTTTTTTCTGGGGTGGTTTGCCAACGAATCCGACATTAATGTTGAAAAATTTAGAGTAATTTTTGACGATGCTATATAGCATAATGAAATTGAATATGGCCTGTGAAGCACCAAGCTCTTTGGGCCCCAGATTAATATATTCGAAGCTGCTTTTTTCTGCACCAGCGTGTTTAATTAAATCATCGCAGTTACCAATCATGATGCGGTATCTGATATACGAATCGAGTGCTTCTTTGGCGCTGCTTTCATTTAAACAAATACCAACGAAATCAGGATGATTTTTGAATGATAACGCCATAAAGTTATCAAAAATAAAATCATTAACTGGCTGTAAATATTCTTTTGTTTTTAGCATAAAACGATAATGTTTATGTTCTGCTATACGTCCATTATCTCGTTCAATCTCATAATCAGATACGCCACAATATTCAATAATAGATCTTGTGTTAACACCATCGCCTTTTAATTTCTGTAATACATTTCTCATGATGACATTTGAAACGCTTTTGGGCATGGCAAACTCCAAAGTCTATAAACTAATATTTTATCGATTTTTCTGCTTTAATAATGAGAGTGTGATTTTAAATTGTCTCTGTATTTTATTTGATAAAATATTTGGCTGTTATATGTTGCTCGGAAGTATAGAGGTGAGACTTAGTGAACGCTTGTAACAAAATGTAAACATTGTGGTGACTTCACATATTTAGCATGCTGCTCCATTTTGCAAAATTCATGCACCCTGCGGTCAATTATTTCAATAAATAACTCGTTACTTTATTCACCGAAGAAAAAGGTAGTTGTGCATTATTTATTTGCAAATGTTTTAAAGGCGTATCGAGTTAATTCGATGCTAACGACATTAAAGCATGCTGAATCGATTAAAGGAATAAATATGAGTGATTTCAAGCCACAATTAAAATTTGTCACTATGGCCGTTGCAGTAGCTATTTCCGGTCTCATGATCGGTTGCAATGATAATTCATCTGAACATGCGGTGGTAAAAGATGACGCCTATTATAAATCATTAGCAGAGCAGATGGTTGCTCAGATGAGTATTAGTGAAAAGCTTGATATTGTTTCCGGCCCAGGCATGGACTTTACGACATTCGCAAATTATACCCCCATCAATTTATTAAGTGATGCACCTGGTGTTGCGGGTTATATCAATGGCGTCAAGAACGATAAGTTGGACATCCCCGCAGCTAAACTGGCAGATGGTCCGGCGGGTTTGCGGATTAATGGCACTCGTGATGGCGACAGCGGCACTTATTATGCGACAGCATGGCCGATTGGTTCATTGCTGGCTTCAACATGGAATACCGATCTGGTTCAACAAGTGGGTAAAGCAACCGGGGAAGAAGTTAAAGAATATGGGGTCGATTTATTATTAGCGCCGGGTATGAATATTCAGCGTAACCCACTGAACGGGCGTAATTTTGAATATTATTCGGAAGACCCGCTAGTCACCGGGAAAATCGGTGCCGCGATGGTGGAAGGGGTGGAATCGAACGGCGTAGGTTCTACCATCAAACATTTCTTTGGCAACAACTCAGAAACTAACCGTAACTACATTAACGATATTGGTGAACCGAGAACCTTCCGGGAAATTTATCTGCGTGGTTTCCAGATCGCAGTGGATGAAGCACAGCCGTGGGCAGTGATGACCTCGTATAACAAGGTCAACGGCACCTATGTGAATCAACGCAAAGATGCAGTCACCAATATTCTGCGAGATGAATGGGGTTTTAATGGTCTGGTCATGTCTGACTGGTTTGCCGGCAATGTGATGGGGGATGCCAATTCTGCCGCTGCGCAAATGAACGCGGGTAATGATTTAATTGAACCGGGCGGACAAAAAACCAACCTGCAAGCCTCTATCGATGCTGGTTCATTAACCGAAGCGCAAGTGACACAAAATGCCGTGCATATTCTGACACAAGTACAGAAGTCACCGTCTTATAACCATTATGCATTTTCAAATAACCCTGATCTGAATGCGCATGCCGTGTTAGCGCGTCAAGCTGCCACGGAAGGGATGGTGTTGCTGAAAAACAATGCTGCATTGCCTATTGCCGATGGCAAAACTCTGGCTACTTTTGGTGTCAATCAGGTTAATACCTACAAAGGTGGCACCGGTAGTGGTGACGTGCATGCCGCTTATACGGTGTCGATTGCCAAAGGGTTGGCAAACCGTTTTACCGTTAACAGTGATTTACAAGATTATTACACCACTTACTTTGCCGCGAATAAGGTGGAACATGCCGGTAGCTTTGGCGGCGCTAGCACCTATTCTTGCGATGAAGCAACAGTGACCAACAATAGTGATTTATCAACCTTGTTAACTACTGCGGTGCAGACTAATGATACTGCGGTGATTAGCATTGGTCGTCAGGCTGGCGAAGGGGCAGATCGAACCAACGCTAAAGGTGATTATCTGCTGAGTGATCAGGAAGTTGATATGATCACGGGGGTAGCGGATGCGTTCCATGCTCAAGGTAAGAAAGTGGTGGTGGTGCTGAACGTCAATGGGGTTATCGATACCAGTGCGTGGGCTGATAAAGCCGATGCAATTTTGTTAGCCTACATGGGTGGTCAGGATACCGGTAATGAAGTGGCCGACATTCTGTCTGGTGATGTCAACCCAAGTGGTAAATTGGCGCAAACCTTCCCGGCCAGTTATGCCGATGTGCCCTCTTCCAGTTCGCGAGCTTTCCCTGGGGTTGATACTGATAGTGATGGCGCGCCGGATGATGTGTATTACAACGAAGGCATTTATGTTGGTTATCGTTATTATTCCACCTTTGATAAAACGGTCTCCTACCCATTTGGTTTTGGTTTGTCATACACCACCTTTGGTTACAGTGATGCGGCAGTTACTGCCAACACCTTAAGTAAAGGGGCACAAGGTAGTGTGACCTTAACTGCAACTATCACCAATACCGGCAGTGTGGCGGGTAAAGAAGCAGCTCAGGTTTATGTTTCTGCGCCCGAAGTGAAACTGAAAAAACCAGCGATTGAGCTGAAAGCATTTGCTAAAACCAGCAAGCTGGATGCTGGTGCGACTGAGAAACTGACCTTCAATATTCCGGCGAAGATTTTGGCGAGTTTTGACCCAAGCAGCAATGAATGGATTGTGGAACCTGGTACTTATAAAGCGTATGTCAGCCCATCTTCCAATGTCACGAATGTGACACCGGTGACCTTTACCGTTGATAAAGAGATCGTGGTCAGTCACACCACTGCAGGTGCACTAGCATTGCCAGAGGGGGTGGATGCTGCCACGGTAACCACGATCACCAAATAATTTACTTCATACTTGTAATGATTGACGCGCCTGAAAGGGCGCGTCTTTTTTATTTACGGGCGATTCCCAGCCCACACCACCATCACTTTATCTTGCTGATCTTGTCGGCTAAATGCGTAATAGCCATTCGATGACAATGTCGTTTGCTGGCCGCGACCGATTGCCGGGTGACGGGCGCGGAACTGGCTGATTTTCTGCCAGTGGGCAAGCAGTGTCGCTTTGTCCTCTTTCAGCTCGTTCCAGTTCATATCGGAACGGGTGCCTTGGATCGGATCTGAGCCGGTGGCGCCAAACTGACGGCCACTTTCGTCACCGTAGTAGATCTGTACCGCACCCGGTGCCAGCAGCAACAAATCAGCGGCCAGTTTTTGTTTTTCCACCGAACCTTTGGCATCGTCGTGGAAAAATAACCGTGTATCGTGTGACGAGAGATAACTCAGCACATTGATATCTTGTAGCTTTTCCGCCATTTGACGATAAGTGTCATCAATGTTGGCGTAGCACCCCAGCGCTTGTTTGGCTTGATCCTGAAAATCGAAGTTGATCATGCTGTCAAACCCATGCTGGAAGTAATCACTTTTCATCACCCCATGCCCCCACGATTCGCCCGTCATCCAGAACGGCGCATTATCCAAAGCTTCCTGCGGATGCGCTTTTTTCCACTCGGCCAAGGCTTGTGTGGCTTGGGTTTTTAACTGATCCCAAGCGGGTTTTTCGACATGTTTGGCGGTGTCAACACGGAAACCATCAATGCCATAATCACGTACCCACTGACTTAACCAATGCGTGATGTAATCGCGCGGTGTGTAGCCGGCAATTTCTTTGGCATTCGTGTCTTTTTTATAGCGATAAAAGTTGGGTAACCCGCTGGCCTGCTTGGATTCGGTTTTCACATCGGGCAGGAAAGCGAGTGACATGGTCAGGTCGTCATAACCAGGGGCATCATAATCACCAATGCCACTGCGCACCCATTTTTTACCCCACCATTTTTCCCATGCAGCACCATCGCTAAAATTGATGTAGTTATTAAAGCTATGCCAGTTCTCCGCTTTGCCGGGGCGCCAGTCACCCCAATGCTGACCCAGTATTTTCTGTTGTTCGTTTTTGCTCAGATGTAACGCGCCAAAATTAAATTCCTGCATGTCGGCTAATGTTGCATAACCGACATGGTTCATCACCACATCAAACAAAATACGAATGCCGCGTTTGTGCGCCTGTTCGACCAGCGTATGCAGCTCTTGCTCGGTGCCCATGTTGGCGTCGAGTTTGGTCCAGTCTAAAGCGTAATACCCATGATAGGCATAATGCGGGAAGTCGCCGTTGGTGCCACCGCCGATCCAGCCGTGGATCTGCTCCAGCGGTGAGCTGATCCACAATGCATTGACGCCGAGTTGTTGCAGGTAATCGAGTTTGCTGGTGAGGCCCGCCAGATCACCGCCATGGAAGGTAGCGATCTCCTGTTGACCATCGTTTTGGCGGCCATAACTGTGGTCATTCGCCGGGTTACCATTGGCGAAACGATCGGTCAGCGCAAAATAAACCGTGGCGTTGTGCCAGTTGAACGGGGCTTTCGCCGCGGTGTTCGCGGCTTCCAATAACAGTAAGCCACCGCTCTCAGGTGCTGGTTGTAAGGTCACTTTACCTTGTGTAACCACCGCCGTCTGGCCGCTGTAATAATCCCGCACGCTGTCGCCGTCTTTAAAGCTGCGGCTGACATCAATGGTAACTGGCTGGTTGTGCCAGATTGGACAGGTTTTCGATAGCGCAGCTGTTTGCGTGACCGGTGCGCTTTTCATACTCAGTAACAAGGTGGGTGTGCCACTACGGGTATCGATAGCGATCTGATAATCGCCGTCTTTATACAGACGCCAGTTTATCGCGGATTGTGAACCACAAGGCTGCAGCGATAGCATTTGATTGAGTTTGGCGGCGGAGGTGGGTTGCCAGCATTGCCCGTCGTGTTGCAACTGTAGTGGGTAATTGCCTTTGTTCAGCGTGGTAGCACTGTGGAACAGACCGCTGGGTTGTTCGGTAAAGTTTGGAAACGGAGTCAGCGTCCACTGTGCAAATGCAGCGGGCGATAGCAGTAACAGCAGAGGCAGCGAGAGGCGGGTCATG
>CAIZDF010000477.1 GCA_903931645.1 uncultured Tolumonas sp. | reverse complement strand
CTGCAGCAGCGCTGGAAATGGGTGCTGATGCGGTGTTGGTAAATACTGCGATTGCGGTGGCGGGCGATCCGGTTGCCATGGCTCGCGCCTTCAAAATGGCGGTGGAAGCGGGTCGCATCGCTTACGAAAGTGGCTTAGGCACTGTGAACCAGCAAGCGATTGCTTCCAGCCCATTAGCGGCATTTTTGGAGACACTGGCATGAGTTTCTACGATGAATGGGCCAAGCTCGATTGGGGCGAGCAGCAAGCCTGGGTGCTCGCGCAAACTGAGGACGATGTGGAGCGCGCACTCGCACGACTGGCTCGCACTGGCAAACGAGAACTCGCTGATTTTGCCGCGTTAATTTCTCCAGCGGCAGAAAAATATCTGTTACCGATGACCGAGTTGTCGCAAAAACTGACCCGCCAGCGTTTCGGTAACACCATCAATATGTATCTGCCGCTCTATCTGGCTAACCTCTGTGCCAATGACTGTACCTATTGCGGTTTTTCGATGAGCAACAAGATCAAACGCAAAGTGCTGTCTCTGGAAGAGATCGATCGTGAGTGTCAGGTTATCCGTCAGATGGGTTTCAAATCGCTGTTGCTGGTGACCGGTGAACATGAACGTAAATCGGGCATGGACTATTTCCGTCAGGTTTTCCCCGTTATCAAACCGTATGTCTCTTATCTGATGATGGAAGTACAACCACTTTCCACGGATGATTACCGAGAACTGGTTAGCATGGGGCTCGATGGTGTGATGGTCTATCAGGAAACCTATCATGAGCCGACCTATGATGAGCATCATCTGCGCGGTAAGAAGAAAGATTTCCGCTGGCGGCTGGAAACCCCTGACCGCCTTGGCGAAGCCGGCGTGGATAAGATCGGGCTAGGTGCGTTACTCGGTTTGGGTGATTGGCGCACCGACAGCCTGATGGTGGCGCGTCATCTGCAATACCTACGTAAAACGCACTGGCAGAGTCGTTACTCGATCTCGTTCCCGCGCTTACGCCCCTGCACTGGTGGTTTCCAGCCGGCAAACCCGATGAGTGATCGTCAGTTATTACAACTGATCTGCGCTTATCGGTTATTCGATCCTGAGGTGGAATTATCGCTGTCGACACGGGAAGGGCCTGAGTTCCGTGATTTCCTTATGCAAGTGGGGATCACCACCATGAGTGCAGGCTCGAAAACCCAACCAGGAGGCTACGCCGAAGATCACCCTGAATTGGAGCAATTCGCGGTGAGCGATGAGCGCAGCCCGGTTCAGGTGGCTTCGGTTATTCAAAAGCAAGGCATGGATGTGATCTGGCAAGAGTCCAGTCCACAACATTGGCATAACATCCCGATTTCTCAGTAAAATCCTTAATTAGAGACTGCAAAATGCGAAAAAGTAGGAAAAGTATTTTGCATTTTGCAGTCATATGCGTCTAATCCGTGCAATACCTCCGTATGTAATAAATAAATATCTTTAATATCAATAATTTGAATTGTTTTGATTTGTTTGTGAAAAATTGGCATCAAATGTGAATTAGTTATTGCAGCTAAGACCAACTTCGCCAGATGTGATCGGCTGAAACTATTTCGGAGCAAATATGCCAGTCATTACTTACACAATGAATCACACACTCGTGCTGACAGTTGATGGCGAACTCAATAATGATATGGTTGAAGAAATCCGGCCGATCATTGATGCATTAATTCAAAAACACACTGATGTTCTGGTTGATATGAGTGCAGTCGGTTTTATTGATGCCGCCGGTATTGGCTCTTTGATCTACCTCTACAAACAACTGCAAAATAATGGCCGCCGGATGCGTTTGATCTGCAAACAAGGTCAACCACGCGATTTGCTTTCTATTTTGCATATTGATCGAACCATCACTTGTTATTCCAGTATTCGCGAATTTTTAGCCGATCTCTCGGCAGAAAAATCAGTCTCCGAGCTGCGTTCACACGTTTCATTGGCTATCTAGTGCACTCCAGGCTCGTCAGGCATTTCCGATTTGGTTAAACTGTGTGTTTTAGGATCACCTGAATTCTGTTTATGCTGGCTGTCTGTCGTAATTTCCTGAGTTTTAATAATATGTCTTGGACTATGTGGCTGAAAAAGTTACTGGTCTTATGGCTGCTCTGGTTTTGCGCTTGGCACCTCTCTATATTTTTACGTATTGTCAGTTATATCTGGTATGACCCATCATCCACTTCATTTATGGATGAACAATTAGCCATGTTGCAGCTGGAAAATTCAGCCATAAAAAAGCAGCAGACGTGGATACCCTATACCTCTGTATCTAAATCATTAAAACGTGCATTAATCGCGGCAGAAGACGCAAAATTTCTCGACCATGACGGTTTTGATTGGGACGGCATTGAAAATGCGTGGGAAAAAAACCTGGCTAAAGGAAAAATAGTTGCGGGTGGTTCAACCATCAGCCAGCAATTGGCCAAAAATCTGTTCCTCAGCGCGAATAAAACACCATGGCGTAAGCTGGATGAAGCCCTGATTACCGTCATGTTGGAAACTATTCTGGATAAACAGCGGATCTATGAGATTTATCTGAATGTGATCGAATGGGGCGAGGGGGTTTATGGCGCTGAAGCGGCTGCCCGCAATTATTATGGGATCTCAGCAAAACAGCTTAGTCCATCCCAATCCGCTTATTTAGCTGCGATGGTGACCAACCCGCGTTATTACCAATTGCCACGTTATTATTACCGCTAAATACTCCGTTAAGTGAACCTGGCCCGATAGCGATATTGCTGTTACCGG
>CAIZDF010000476.1 GCA_903931645.1 uncultured Tolumonas sp. | reverse complement strand
GTGGCACAATGAACCCGGCGCGGATAAGTTTGAACTTGCTAGCTTGCTATTGAAGATCACGTTTCCCTATCTCTGGTTTGTGACTTTTACTGCTATGTCAGGGGCAGTGCTGAACACCTATGGCCGGTTTGGCGTTTCATCATTTACCCCCACTTTTTTAAATATTGTGTTGATCGCTACCGCATGGTGGGTTGCACCGGGGATGGAACACCCGGAAATTGCGTTGGCAGTCGGTACCTTTATCGGTGGTTTGGTGCAGTTGCTGTATCAGATCCCTTATCTGCATAAGATGGGTTTTATCGTCAAACCAACCTGGGCCTGGCATCATCCTGGCGTGGTGAAGATCCGTACTCTCATGCTGCCGGCTATTTTTGGGGTTTCGGTGAGTCAGATCAATTTGATGTTTAACACCATGTTGGCCTCTTTTCTGGCCACCGGTTCGATCAGTTATCTTTATTATTCCGATCGTTTGCTGGAATTTCCGCTGGGCATGTTTGCGGTTGCGATCAGTACGGTAATTTTACCATCGCTGTCGAAACGTCATGTAGATGCGGATCCACTGCGTTTTTCTCAGACCATGGACTGGGGCGTGCGCATGGTGCTCTTTTTAGGATTACCGGCGATGGCTGGTATTATGGTGCTACGCGAACCGATCTTGCGTGTGTTGTTTATGCGTGGTGAGTTTGGTGCTCATGAAGTCGGTATGGCGGGTGGTAGTTTGCTGGCCTCGGCATCTGGTTTGTTATCACTGATGTTAGCCCGCGTGTTAGCGCCTGGCTTTCATGCCAGACAAGATACTAAAACCCCAGTACGTTATGGCATGCATTCCATGGCATCGAATATGATCTTTAATGCGATGTTAATTTATCCGTTGGGTTATATCGGTCTGGCACTGTCTACGGCATTATCTGGCACCGTGAATGCAATTTCGCTGTTTCAGGGGCTATATCGCCGTCATATTTACCGTCCCGGCAAAGATACGGCTATTTTTGTTATTCGCTTGGTATTGGCTACGTTGTTGATGGCAGCAGCATTAGTTTGGTTGAGTGCGCCACTTTCCAGCTGGACAGCTTGGTCACAATGGCGTTCCATTTGGGAATTAACGAAACTTATCGGTATTGCTTTAATCACGTATGGTTTGGGGATGGGATTGGTTGGTTTGCGGCCTCATCATTTCAAAACCGTGACAGAGGGCTGATCAGTAGCGGCGTTCAGTATATAATCCGATAGTTTTGCAGATGTAACAGGGCTCCCGTATTTATGGAATTGATCCGCGGTATTCACAATCTCCGTTCTGAACATGTCGGTTGTGTGCTCACAATTGGCAACTTTGACGGTGTGCACCGAGGTCATCAAGCCGTGTTGAGTCGCTTACAGGAACAGGCAACCCAGCTAGGGTTGCCGTCTTGTGTGATGGTTTTTGAGCCGCAACCGCTGGAGTTTTTTGCCCGCGATAAAGCACCGGCACGCCTGAGTCGCTTGCGGGATAAATACGAAGCGATTGCCGCGTTAAATATTGATCGGCTGTTATGCGTTAAATTTGATCATGCGTTTGCTGAGCTAACGGCTGCTGAGTTTATTGAACAGATCTTGGTTCGCAAATTAGCGGTGCGGTTTCTGGTCATTGGCGATGATTTTCGTTTTGGCTTACAGCGCCGGGGCGATTTTGCGTTATTGGTGCAAGCAGGCAGGCAGTATGGCTTTCAGGTATTAAGCACGGATACCTTACTGCATGATCAGCAAAGAGTGAGCAGCACCTTACTCCGTGAAGCACTACGGGAAGGCCGGCTAGAGGATGTTACCCATATGTTAGGGCATCCTTACACCATTACTGGGCGTGTTGCGCATGGCGCTAAATTAGGCCGGACGATCGGATTTCCCACCGCCAACATTCATCTGAAACGTTTGGTAGTGCCAGTGCAAGGGGTGTACGCCGTTCAGGTGTTGATTGCGGATGCGATCCATTTTGGGGTGGCGAATATCGGTTTTCGTCCGACTGTGAACGGCACTCGTTCTCAGTTAGAAGTACATATTTTTGATTTTAAAGGCGATTTGTATGGTAAACAGCTACAAATCCAAGTTTGCCACAAATTACGGGACGAACAGAAATTTCCTTCGTTTTCCGCATTACAAACACAGATAACAATGGATGCCCGCCAAGCCAGACAATGGTTTGGTTTGCCGGTTACCCATGTTGAACCTGATGGAATTTAGGACTGATGAGCGACTATAAACATACGTTGAACCTGCCGGAAACCGCGTTTCCAATGCGTGGCGATCTAGCAAAGCGTGAGCCGGAAATGCTGAAAAGCTGGTACGAACAAGATTTGTACGGCGCGATCCGCAAAGCCAAAGCCGGTAAAAAATCATTCATTCTGCATGATGGCCCACCTTACGCGAACGGCAGCATTCATATTGGTCACTCCGTCAATAAGATCCTGAAAGACATTATTATTAAATCCAAAGGGTTATCGGGTTTTGATTCCCCTTACGTGCCGGGTTGGGATTGTCATGGTCTGCCAATCGAGCTGAAAGTGGAAGGTATGGTCGGTAAACCAGGCGAAAAAGTGTCTGCTGCCGAGTTCCGCGAAGAATGCCGTAAATATGCTAAAACGCAGGTGGAAGCGCAAAAGACCGATTTTATCCGTCTAGGTGTGTTAGGTGATTGGGAACACCCGTACCTGACCATGGATTTCAATACCGAAGCTAACATTATCCGTTCGCTGGCTAAGATCATTGCCAATGGTCATCTGCACAAAGGTTCCAAGCCTGTGCATTGGTGTACCGATTGCGGCTCTGCATTAGCCGAAGCGGAAGTGGAATATTACGATAAAAAATCACCAGCGATTGATGTGCGTTTCCGTGCTGAAGATGAAGCGCTGGTGGCGGGTAAGTTTGCTGCTGCCGGTGAAGGCCCATTGTCGGTGGTGATCTGGACAACCACACCATGGACGCTGCCAGCCAACCGCGGTGTTGCGTTGCACCCTGAACTGGACTACGTGCTGGTACAGGTCAACGGCGAACAGCCTGAGCGTTTAGTGTTAGGTGCGGCACTGTATGAATCAGTATTAGCCCGCGCCAAAATTGCTGACTTCACTATTTTAGGTCGTTGCGCTGGTGCCGATCTGGAACTGCTGCGTTTCCACCATCCGTTCTATGATTTTACCGTGCCGGTTGTGTTAGGCGATCACGTTACCACCGATTCCGGTACCGGTGCGGTGCATACTGCGCCAGGCCACGGTCAGGAAGACTTTGTTGTCGGTAACAAATATGGTTTGGAAGTGGCAAACCCGGTTGCGGGTAACGGCACTTATCTGGCGGATACCCCACTGTTTGCTGGCCAGCATGTATTTAAAGCCAATGACAAAGTGGTGGATGTACTGCGTGAACATGGTGCTTTACTGCATCATGAAGCTTATCTGCACTCTTACCCACATTGCTGGCGCCATAAAACCCCGATCATCTTCCGTGCAACACCACAATGGTTTATCAGCATGGAACAAGCAGGTCTGCGTAAAAAAGCACTAGCGGACATCAAAGGTGTACGTTGGATCCCGGAATGGGGCCAAAACCGTATCGAAGCGATGGTCGAAAACCGTCCTGACTGGTGTATCTCTCGTCAGCGTACCTGGGGTGTACCGATTGCCCTGTTCGTGCATAAAGAAACCCAACAACTGCATCCGCGTGCGCTGGAGCTGATGGAAGAAGTTGCTAAGCGTGTTGAAGTGAAAGGCATTCAAGCATGGTGGGATCTGGACGCGGCAGAATTGCTGGGTGCCGAAGCTGCTGATTATGACAAAGTGCCAGATACGTTAGACGTGTGGTTCGACTCCGGTTCTACTCATGCTTCTGTGGTCGATGTGCGCCCTGAATTTAACGGCCATAGTGCAGACATGTATCTGGAAGGCTCGGATCAACATCGTGGCTGGTTCATGTCATCATTGATGATCGGTGTAGCGATGAAACACCAAGCACCTTATCGCCAAGTGCTGACCCACGGTTTTACCGTGGATGGCTCTGGTCGTAAGATGTCGAAATCATTAGGTAACGTGGTTAGCCCGCAAGATGTAATGAATAAACTGGGTGCTGACATTCTGCGTCTGTGGGTTGCTTCAACCGATTACACCGGTGAAATGACCGTTTCTGACGAGATCCTGAAACGTTCTGCCGATGCTTACCGTCGTATCCGTAACACTGCACGTTTCTTCCTTGCAAACCTGAACGGTTTCAACCCTGAAACTGACATGGTGTCGCCAGAAGAGATGGTGGTGCTGGATCGTTGGGCGGTCGGTCGTGCGAAAGCGGTGCAAGAAGAAATCATTGCTGCGTATGAAAACTACGACTTCCACATTGTGACCCAAAAACTGATGCAGTTCTGCTCGGTGGAAATGGGTTCGTTCTATCTGGATATCATCAAAGATCGCCAATACACCGCGAAAGCAGACAGCATCGCGCGTCGCTCTTGTCAGACAGCGCTGTTCCACATCGTCGAAGCAATGACACGCTGGTTAGCGCCAATCATGAGCTTTACCGCTGAAGAGTTTTGGTATCTGTTACCAGGTCAACGCGATATGTTCGTGATGACTGGTGAGTGGTCTACCGGCTTGGTTGCTATGCTAGCTG
>CAIZDF010000475.1 GCA_903931645.1 uncultured Tolumonas sp. | reverse complement strand
TGGCCAGTCGCTGAAATAGTCTATCAGCATCATGAAAAGCTGGATGGCTCGGGATACCCAAGAGGTTTAAAAGGTGATGAAATTTTACTTGAAGCTCGCATTCTTACTGTAGCCGATATTGTTGAAGCAATGGCTTCCCATCGGCCTTATCGAGCAGGGTTTGGGATATTTCCGGCGTTACAGGAAATATCCCGTCAGAAAGGAATATATTTAGACCTTGATGTAGTCAAAGCATGCCTTTTATTATTTTTAGATAAAAATTATGAGCTGTAATTCATATCAATGCGACTGCATGCCCCAGCGCCGAACGGTGACATTTTCCAGTGTGCGGAAAATCAGATTTTCCACCAGCAAACCAATCAAAATCACTGCTAACAGCCCAGCAAATACATTCGGGATCTCCAGCTGATTTTTATTTTCATAGATAAACAAGCCCAAACCGCCGGAACCTGAGCTCACCCCAAACACTAACTCGGCAGCAATCAGTGTGCGCCATGCAAACGCCCAACCAATTTTAAGGCCAGAGATAATGCTCGGCAGTGCAGCCGGAATTAGAATTCGCAGCACCAGTTTTACGCCGGTCAGACCATAATTACGGCCAACCATTTGCAATGTGTTAGACACCGATCGAAACCCCGATTGCGTATTGAGTGCCACCGGCCAGATCACCGAGTGGGTTAGCACAAAAATAATGCTGCCTTCGCCCAAGCCAAACCAAAGTAGTGACAACGGCAATAGTGCAATGGCAGGGAGTGGATTTAGCATCGCGGTCAGTGTTTCTAAGACATCGTTACCCCAGCGCGTGGTAACAGCAAACGCAGTGATCACGCTAGCAATTGCAATCCCTACCGCATAGCCAGTCAGCAACACGCTGACACTGTTCCAGATCCGCTCTGGCAATACGCCGGAAATGAGCCCTTCCCACAATGAATGCACGGTTTGCTCTAGGGTTGGAAACAGCAATTCATTATCCAGTTGTGCACCATAGATCTGCCAAATGGTAGCAAGCACCAGAATAACGATAGATTTACGCACAGCGCCTTGGTTTAGCAGACGTTCCCACCATGATAGTTGTTGAATGACAGGTGGGGCGGTTGGCAATGTGATTGGTTTGGTTACTTCAGCCATGAACCAGCTCCGGTGTCGTTGATGACGATGAATGGTCAGTTGAATGATCGCTAAACAGTTGCTGATGAATGTGCTGTGACAGCGTTAATCCGGTTGATAGAACCGTATCTTTGCCATCACTGCGGATCTCACCTTTCACCTGACCTGGGTGTGGCGTCAGCAACAAGATCCGGTCGCCGAGCTTGATCGCTTCGGCAATTGAGTGAGTGACAAATAACATGGTAAAACGGATCTCTTCCCACAGTTGTAAGAGCTCATCTTGCATCTGCTGACGGGTGAGGGCGTCTAATGCCGCAAAAGGTTCATCCATCAACAGAATTTTGGGTTCCATCGCCATGCCGCGTGCAATTGCCACGCGCTGTTTCATACCGCCGGACAAAGTGTGTGGATAATGGTTGGCAAATTTAGCGAGCTTTACTTTTTCGATGTAATGCAACGCACGGCTTTCGGCCTCTTTTTTGGAGGCTTTTTTCGCAGTCGTTAAGGCAAACATGACGTTCTCTTTGACTGTCAGCCAAGGTAATAGCTGATCGAATTCTTGAAACACCATCATGCGTTCTGGGCCGGGCTGTGTAATTGGACATCCATTCAGCAAAATCTGCCCCGCATCCGGTTTATGATAACCCCCAATGGCTTTTAATAAGGTCGATTTACCGCAGCCAGAAGGGCCAAGCAGAATAAAACGATCACTCTGATTCAGCTCAAAACTAACTCGATCAGTGGCGGTGACTAGACTATTTTGCGTTTTATAACGCAGCGTCACGTCTTCAACTTGCAGAAGGGGTGTGGTGCTCATAGATGCTCCAAACAAGCGGCTGGCCGAAACCAGCACGCTTATTGTTTAACTGAAATTTGCTGTTTAACTGACATTAACTACCTGATTTGCTATGGATCTCTGGGAAGTAGAGATCTTGCCATTTGTTTACTTTTTGCTTCACACTGCCAACCTGATACATGAAATCGGCAAATTTCACGCTGCCGGTTGGGGTGGTGGTAAATTTGACGTGTTTTTCAGTGATGATTTTATACACGTCATCGGCGTTACCGGCGTCTTTGCTGTATTTGACGTATTCCGCTGCCGCTGCGTGTTTATCCTGATTAATTTTCTCAATGGTTTTATCCAACGCTTTCAGGAACGCGCCATACAATTTGGGGTTGTCATCGCGGAATTTCTGCGTGGTATAAAGCACGCTGTGTGTCGACTCAATGCCTAATACATCGTAAGAGTCCAGAATGCTGTGCACACCCGCTTGTTTCAGCTCTTGATATTGGAATGGTGGGCCTGAGAAGTGGGAATTGACACCGCCGTTGTTGCTCGACAGGGCTGCGACGGCGTCAGGGTGTGACAACGTCACTGTAATTGGGTCGAACTTGTTGGCTTTATCAATACCGTATTTTTGTGCGGCAGCCATTTGCAGCAAGACCGCTTGCGTAGACACTTTCGCTGCTGGCAGCGCAATGCGATCTTTATCGGTTAAATCGTCAATGCTTTTTACCGCAGGGTTATTAGTGACTAACAGCAATGGTGTGCCACTCACCGCTGAAATGAGTTTGACCTGCCCTTTGGTTTTGGCCCACAGAGTAATGGCGGGTGGCAAGCCACCGACACCGATATCCAGCGAGCCTGACAACAACGCTTCATTCATCACGTTACCACCGGCAAACTTGTTCCAAGTGATTTTCACATCACCTAAGCCAGCTGCTTTCGCTTCCTGCTCAATCAGATTGTTGTGTTGTAATAACACCAATGGCAAATAACTGATGCCGGGTTGCAATGCCAGATGCAGCTCTTCATTTTCCGCAAACGCAGGCTGAATGGCTGCGCCGATCAGGGTTGCCAGTAAACCGGCTTTCAATACCTTGTTCATATCAATCATTCCTGTAAATAGGTCTCTTCCAGAGAATGGCGCTGCAGAACAGCGCCGTCCTTGTTTATGCTTGGCTGCGTTGAGTTAGGCGCTGCGATAGAGTTTGGTTAATACAAACTCTCGATGGCCTAAAGCTTCGGCATCGGTCAGGCGGCCATTGATGGTTCTGAACATGACGTCCAGCAAACCGTCACCCGCTTGATCCAGATTGATTTCACGTTGCAACAAACCAGAGCAATCGTAATCAATGTGTTCGCTCATGGTTCTTACTGTGCGAGGGTTAGCCGTCAACTTGATCACTGGTAGGATCGGGTTCCCGATAATGTTGCCCTGACCGGTTGGAAAAAAGTGCACGACATAACCTGCGGCAGCGGCCAGCGTCACCATTTCGGCTGCGGCAGAGCTGGAATCCATAAACCACAAACCGGGGCCGGTTGGTGCTTCAGCGGGTTCCAATACACCATCAACGGTGCATTTCTTACCAATTTTCTGAATGTTACCCAGTGCTTTCTCTTCGATAGTGGTTAAACCACCGATGATATTGCCCTTGGTTGGTTGCGATTCAGACAAGTCATTGGTCTTGTTAGCCAAAATGAAATCGTTGTAGTCACCCCAAGTTTTCAGGAATTTTTCACCGATTTCTGGTGTGGCAGCGCGACGCGCAACGATGTGTTCACCACCCGTAATTTCAGAGGTTTCACCGAATAACAGTGTTGTGCCTGCGGCATATAATTTATCGAATGCATTACCGACTGTTGGGTTGGCGCCACAACCTGAGGTGGTGTCTGATTCGCCGCATTTCGTCGAAACCCACAGTTTTTCAATTGGGTGTTCGGTTTTAGTTAGCTCAGAAGCCCATTGCACATACTCTTTTGCTTTGCGTGATGCAGATGCAATAGTGTTGATGTCGCCATTCAGTTCAATCGCAAAACCCACGACGGGTTTACCGGTGGCAGCAATGCCGTCAACCACGCGTTGTGTCCAGCCCGGTTCGATACCGATCACGACTACCGCGGCCACGTTCGGGTTGCTACCCGTGCCGATGATGGTGCGGAAATGCAATTCCAAATCAGCACCAAATTGCAGGCGGCCATATGAATGCGGAATAGCTAACGTGCCTTTGATGTTATTGGCAACCGCTTCACTGGCTGCGTTCGATAAATCATCGACTGGTAAAATGATGACGTGGTTACGAATACCAACACGGCCGTTTTCACGTTCGTAACCCCAGAAAGTAGAAGGCAAAGTCATAAAATTACCACCGTTTAGTTTTGACGTTATGAACATGTAAATGTGCGCCACGAGCAATCGGGGCCACTGCGCGACCAATCACTTCGCCGTATTTGATCACATCGTTGTTTTCAGCAATGTCAGTCAACGCCAGCTTGTGACCAATCGGGATCGCGTCTTTCACGGTCAGGTGAATGGTTTCGTCGGTATCCATAATCCAACCCGTCAATTCCTGACCGGCTTCAACACCTTCGACAACGACAACAGCGGCCGTATCGCGAGGGTCGTGCACTACAAAATGAACCATGATGAGCCTCTGTGTTTGTGAGAGTGAAATCATGGTAGCGCTATCATTTGGCGGAAGGGAATTAAGAAAAACGCATTTGAATATCTAAAAACTAGAGAAGATGTGGGGATAGGTGGTGGAATGAACAGATTGATTTAAAAATGAGCTGAGATTTATCCTTATATAAATTATGGATAACCAATGTTGATATCAGCATTGGTAGTGGTTTCATCTTTTATTTATCATTTTTACCAGATAACAAATAACAGATGGAAAGGACGAATAAATATGAAACAGACATCTAAAGTGTTGCTTTCTGTAGCTTTACTGGGAACTGCTATTACGGGTGTAGCACATGCTGATCAGCTGGATGACATTAAGAAAGCAGGGAAAATCACTGTGGCCGTTTTTGATAGCAATCCTCCGTTTGGTTATGTGGATCAGCAATCAAAAAACCTGACTGGTTATGACATCGACTTTGCTAATGAAATCGCTGCCAAGCTGGGAGTAAAACTGGAATTAAAAACCACTAATCCGGCTAATCGCATTCCACTGTTGGTATCCAGCAAAGTTGATACTGTTGTCGCTGCCTTCACCATTACGGATGAACGAGCTCAACAAGTTGATTTCACCACGCCGTATTTTGTGACTGGTCAGCAATTTCTGGTTAAAAAAGGCAAATTTCCGAAACTGGATGATCTGAAAAACGCTAAAATCGGTGCGGTAAAAGGCACGACCGGCGAACAACAACTGCATACTTCTTTCCCGCAGGCAAAAGTACTTTCCTTCGATGAAATTGCGGTTGCATTTGCTGCTCAGCGTAGTGGCAACGTACATGCAATCACACAAGATGGCGCAATTTTGGCTGGCTTGTTAGCGGCAGCACCAGACAAGGCTAAGTATGAAATTCCATCCTACAAATTGTCGGTTGAAAATTACGGAATCGCAGTGAAAAAAGGCGAAACAGGTCTGAAAAATGCCATCAATGATACTTTGGTTGAATTAGAAAAAAATGGCAAAGCGGCTGCAATCTATGACAAATGGTTTGGCCCAAAAAGCCAAACGCCACTGACTCGTGACTTCAAAATCACGAAGTAATAATCGGTCTATACAGGCTTAATTTTACGCGGTGGTTGCTAATTAAATGCAGCCGCCGCGTTGTCATATTTGTAAAATGATAAAACCTAAATTTTCGGATAAGTTGCAGAAAATGATAGAGTTTAAGCAAGTAAATAAGCATTTTGGCAGTCTGCATGTACTGCAGAATATCAATCTCACCGTTAAAGAAGGTGAAGTGACTGTGATTTGCGGGCCATCCGGTTCAGGTAAATCAACCTTGATCCGTACTATCAATCAACTGGAAGCCATTTCTGCGGGCGATATTTGGGTGGATGGAAAATCAATTTTCGACCCAACTCGCAGTTTGAATGCCTTGCGAAAAGAAATTGGTTTTGTATTTCAGCAATTTAACCTCTATCCGCATCTTTCGGTGCTGGAAAATATTACGCTAGCACCGCGTAAATTAAACAATTTATCCGCTGCAGCTGCGGAAACCAAAGCGCTTGAGTTACTGGAACAAGTCGGGCTTTCTGATAAGCGTCATCAATATCCAGCACAGTTGTCGGGGGGGCAACAGCAGCGTGTGGCCATCGCCCGCGCATTGGCGATGGAGCCGCGGGTTTTATTATTTGATGAACCGACGTCGGCGCTTGATCCAGAAATGATTGGTGAAGTGTTATCGGTCATGAAAAAGCTGGCTCATAGCGGTATCACCATGATGGTAGTAACCCATGAGATGGGGTTTGCGCGTGAGGTCTCGGATCAGGTGGTTTTTATTGATCATGGGCAGATCATTGAACAAGCTGATCCGCATACATTCTTTCATAACCCACAGCACCCACGAGCAAAACAGTTCCTGCAGCAATTGTTGAACCCTTTGCATGTGCAAGAGGTTTTACTATGAATGGTTATCAGCTTGATTGGTGGGCGGTGCTCAGTGGTCAACCGCGGGAATGGCTGCTGTCTGGTATATGGATGACATTTCGGCTTACGGTGTTTTCTAGCCTGTTGGCGACGGTAATTGCCGTTATTTTGCTGGCGATGCGACTGACGACTTCCCGTTTATTGCAGGGTATTGCGGCCAGCTATATTACTGTTTTTCGTAATACACCGTTGGCGGTGCAGTTTCTGTTCTGGTATTTCGGCGTGATTCCGCTGCTGCCCGAAGTTTGGCGTGACTGGCTCAATGAAACACACATCTATGCCGGTTTTACCTTTCCCTCTATGGAATTAATTGCGGGGATCTGGGGTTTAGGGTTATTCAGTGCCGCGTTTATCGCCGAAGAACTAAGGGCTGGAGTCAGAGCAGTATCAGCCGGGCAATTTGAAGCGGCGCGCAGTCAGGGCTTATCAGCCTGGCAAACGTTACGCTATGTGATTTTGCCGCAAGCCTTAGCGAATTCTTGGCAGCCGTTGATTGGCCAATATCTGAATTTGATGAAAAACTCCACGCTAGCGATGTCAATTGCGGTTGCCGAGCTGTGTTATCAGGTGAATCAAATTGAAAGTTATAACCTGCATGCTATTGAAGCTTTCGCAGTTGGCTCGCTGATTTATTTACTCCTAGGTCTGTTCTTAAGTTCATCTTTAGATGCTTTTGGCCGGATTATCTTCAAGTATAAGAGGAGCCATAGCCATGGATGAGTTATTTAACTGGGCTGTGATCACGGATAATTTAACTTACTTGCTGGTGGGTAAAGCAGCAGAAGGGCAGCCTGGTGGCCTGCTGCTAACC
>CAIZDF010000474.1 GCA_903931645.1 uncultured Tolumonas sp. | reverse complement strand
TTCAACACCAATATCGTTAGCCAATGTTTCCAGCTGTTTGATCGCTGCCGGGCGATAAACGTCAGCGGAAACCACTAAGACTTTTTTCTTTTGGCGTTCTGTCAGCAGTTTAGCCAATTTGGCTACCGAAGTGGTTTTACCCGCCCCCTGCAAACCCGCCATTAATAAAATCGCAGGTGGTTGGGTCGCTAAATCCAGATCTTGGTTTGCTTCACCCATTACAGAGATCAGTTCACCATGGACGATCTTGATGAAAGCCTGACCCGGGCTTAAGCTCTTACTGACTTCTTGCCCAACCGCACGTTCTTTAACGCGGTTAACAAACTCTTTGACGACAGGTAATGCAACATCAGCTTCCAGCAGAGCCATACGCACTTCACGCAGGGTATCTTTGATGTTGTCGTCGGTCAGACGTCCGCGCCCGCTGATGTTTCGCAACGTGGCGGATAGACGCTCGGTTAAATTTTCAAACATGACTGGCTCCGCAGCTTATGGCCAAATTGTTGTCGATTATAGCCAAGTCACTGCAGATACTAAAGAAAGGGATTCGTGGAACAGGCGTTGTATACAAAATTGCGTTTAATCACGCCAATAATTCTCATTTCTTCTATGCATCTGGCTGCAAAATACAGAGAAGGCTATACTGCAGGTTCACTTGTTTTAGATGGCTCTTAAAAAATTATGCTGATCGTGGCATTACTGGGCATAGGCTTTTATTTGTTTGCAACCACATTGGTGTTGCAACAATTTTTCACCACTCAAACACATACCCCACGTCGGGTGCTGATGGCTGCCTGGCCAGCAATCATATTACATATGCTCGCGCTTGGGATGACTATCCTCCAGGCACAATCGGTACAAAATTTAAGTGTTATCAACGTCGCATCACTGGTGGCGTTATTGATTAACATTGGCCTTACCATTATCAGCCAGCGGCAAAATAGCTGGATATTATTGCCGTTTGCTTATGCTTTTGCGGTAGTGCTGTTATTTAGTAATTCGGTTACCCCCTCTCACTATTTAACCAGTTTAGGGGATCGCCCTGGGCTTGTGATCCACATTGCACTGGCGCTACTTTCTTACGCCATGATGAGTATTGCCAGCCTGTTCGCTTTATTGCAGGTTTACCTGAATTATCAGCTTAAACAACGTCGTAAGCTCAATTTACAAAATGTACCGCCTTTACTTCGGATCGAAAAACAGTTGGTTCGATTATTACAAATTGGTGGTGTATTGCTGACGTTATCCATTTCGAGCGGCTTTTTGTTTTTAGATAATATGCTGGCGCCCAGCAATCTGGACAAAGTCGGTTTATCCGTCATCGCTTGGTGTATCTATGCTACCTTGTTATGGGGGCATTATTACCGAGGTTGGCGCGGTCAACGCTTAGTTATTATGACGTTAACCGGGAATGTATTGTTAGCTGTGGCTTATTTTGGCAGTCGGCTACTACAAAAGATGTTGTAACTACTGCCAGCGATAGTTTTTTGCACGCGCAATAATATTTGATGGCATTCTTCGAGATAAACGCGCCAGCAAAGAGGCTGCCTGTTTGTGTTGTTTATCGTCAACAATGACTGAATGATGCAACCAGCTGTAGGCTTCTTCATAATCCAATGGACTACCTAACCCGCTGACCAGCATATCTACCCAACCTATCTGCGCTTTAAGATAGCCCTGAGCTGCTGCCTCATGCATGAAAATAGCCGCTTGCTGGGTGTCACGTTGCACATAATGTCCTTTGGCGTAATAACGCGCCAAATGTTCTAAGGCAGCTGGAAGTCCTTGCTGAGCCGCTTTCCACAGATACTCGATACCTAATTCGGCGTTTTTCTTAGTACAAGTCCCCGTTAATAACATATCGCCCCACAAATACTGATAAGCCGGGAGCATAACCACTCTGGCGCGCAGTTCTATATCTTTGACCAACTGACATTCATCAATATTGGCCACACGATGTAGATGTTTATCGTCATTGATAAGAGCAATCAATTCCTCTTGTGTGTATATCTCGATAACTGGTAACGCATCAGTAACTGCCGAATTGCTGGAGACAGAACCATGTAATAATTCAGCAGGAATATCTGCTTTTTGCGCTGGGCTACCAGCAGGGATCCCGCCTTGTTGTTTATCAGGAGAATCAGGAATAGATAATGGTGCAACATCCAAAGGTTTGGGCCCTGTAGGAGCGTTTCCAGCCTGACTACTACCTTTAGGTGCAATATTGAGTGCTTCATTAATTGATTGAGACATTTGCTGGCCTGATGAAGCCGCTGGGTTTTCTGGCGGCGCAGCGGTCTCAAGACCTGAGAAAATTGCGGTGCTGGGAGGGATGTAATCTGGATTAGCGGCCGATTCGGCAGCCGGAGCTGCTGTAGTAGCAACACTTTCTCCCGCTGCATATACCGCAGCGCTACTAGCAAGCAAACCAACAAATATCCAAATACTACGCATCATAGACTCCCCCTGTATTCAGTATATCGACAGATCGGCAGCGGTCTTGAGCGATAATATGGGAAATAAAAAAAGGAGGCCAGTTAGCCTCCCTCTTCTGCGTTCTGCTTGAGCTGTTACAGCGCTTTCAGAATCGCTTCTACCGTGGCCTTAGCATCACCAAAGCACATGTGCGAGTTCTCTTTGAAGAACAGCGGGTTCTGCACACCCGCGTAACCGGTGTTCATCGAACGTTTGAACACCACTACGTTCTGCGCTTTCCACACTTCCAGTACCGGCATACCCGCAATCGGGCTGCCCGGGTCTTCCATCGCCGCTGGGTTCACGGTGTCATTCGCGCCGATAACCAATACGGTGTCAGTTTCAGTGAAGTCTTCGTTGATTTCGTCCATTTCCAAAACGATGTCGTACGGCACTTTCGCTTCCGCCAGCAGTACATTCATGTGACCCGGCAGACGACCGGCTACAGGGTGGATACCAAAGCGCACATTGATGCCTTTATCACGCAGTTTCTGGGTGATATCCGCCACCGGATATTGCGCCTGTGCTACCGCCATGCCGTAGCCCGGGGTGATGATGACCGAGCTGGAGTTCTTCAGCAGGTCAGCCACATCTTCCGGTGACATTTCTCGGTATTCGCCCATCTCTTCTTCCGAAGATGAAGACGCTACACCGTCAGTACCAAAACCACCGGCGATAACGGAGATGAACGAGCGGTTCATCGCCTTACACATGATGTAAGACAGAATCGCACCTGACGAGCCTACCAGAGCACCGGTCACAATCAGCAGGTCGTTAGACAGCATAAAGCCCGCTGCCGCCGCTGCCCAACCAGAGTAGGAGTTCAGCATCGACACCACGACTGGCATATCGGCACCACCGATAGAGGCCACCAAGTGCCAGCCGAACGCCAGCGCAATCAGCGTCATCACGATGATAGCAAACGTTGAACCACCGACTTTGATGAACAACACCATCAGCAGGAATGAGGCCACGGCGGCCAGCAGGTTCAGTTTATGTTTGTGTGGAATGTTCAGCGGTTTCGAGCTGATAGTGCCACGCAATTTACCGAACGCTACAATAGAGCCGGTGAAGGTGACTGAACCGATGAACACACCTAAGAAGATTTCAGTCAGGTGGATGTTCAGCATGGCACCAGTCAGATGACCGTGACCATTGGCGGTTTGTTGCGCAATCTGGCTGATGGCTGCTTGTGCTGCCGCCATGATTTCTTCCGGTGAACCGTTCAGTGGTAACACCAGTTGTTGCACCGCGTTAGCCGGTAACAGTTCGATGAAGCTGTTATAGCCTACTAAAACGGCCGCCAAACCCACAAAGCTGTGCAATACTGCAACCAGCTCGGGCATCTGAGTCATTTCCACTTTCAGTGCTAAACGTGCACCAATAGAGCCACCGATGACCATCGCCACCAGAATGAAGACCACACCATGCACGCTTGGGCTGGCAATGGTCGCCACCAGCGCAATCGCCATCCCGGTCATGCCAAACAAGTTACCGTATTTTGCGGTCTCCTGTTTCGACAACCCCGCCAGACTGGCAATGAACAGCACCGCTGCCACGATGTATGAAGCAGTTACTAAACCTTGAGACATGTCAGCTCCCCTTAACCCTTACGGAACATCTTCAGCATGCGCTGAGTCACGGTGAAACCACCGACGATGTTAATGGTGGCAATCAGCACGGCAACAAACGCCAGCGCTGAAACCAGACCCGAGCCACTGCCAATCTGTAACAGGGCGCCGACCACGATGATGCCGGAAATCGCGTTAGTGACCGACATCAGTGGCGTATGCAGTGAGTGACTGACGTTCCACACCACGTAATAACCCACGACACAGGCCAGTACAAACACGGTGAAATGCGACAGGAACTCTGGCGGTGCCACATGGCCTAACAGACCAAACAGCCCCAAGCCCACCACGCCCAGCCATTTTTTCGACTTACATGGTTTCTTCGCTTCGACTTTCGCCGCAGCTGGTTTGGCCGCTTCTTGTTTCGGAGCAGCAGAAACACTGATGGCCGGTGGCGGGAAGGTCACTTCACCTTGATGCACTACGGTCATGTTACGCAACACGACGTCGTTGAAATCCAGATTGATGTTGCCGTCTTTCTCTTTGCACCACAGTTTGGCTAAGTTCACCTGGGTGGTGGCATACAGCTGTGAAGACTGC
>CAIZDF010000473.1 GCA_903931645.1 uncultured Tolumonas sp. | reverse complement strand
GGTAATTCGTTACAAATAGCGCAAATGGCTATTAAAGAAGGCATGATGACACTGTATCGTTCAGGGCTTGAAAAAGCGCGTATCGGTGTCACTAGCCTGGCCGAAGTCAATCGGGTAACTTGCGTCTAATTTAAGGAAGAATAATTATGGCCGTGGCTCAACAACGTACCGCCGCCAATTCGGCGAATAAACCCAAAGTTAAAGTAGCACTGGTATTTGTTTGGAGTGGTGTTAACCGTCGTGGGCAAGCTATTTCCGGAGAAATGAAAGCCGAAACCTTGTCTCAGGCAAAAGCTGACTTAATTCGGCAAGGGATTGTAGTAAAGAAAATTCGTCGTAAGTCTGAATCATTTTTGGCTCAATACGGCCAATCCATCAAACCGATGGACATTGCCGTATTAACCCGTCAAATATCAACCATGCTAACCGCAGGCGTGCCACTAGTTCAAACCTTGCAATTACTCGCTGGCAGCCATGAAAAGAAACCAATGCGTGAAATGCTAGCCAATATTTGTACCGAAATCGAAGCCGGCATTCCACCATCTAATGCATTACGCCAATACCCTCGTTATTTTGACGATCTGTATTGCGATTTAGTCTCTTCCGGCGAACAATCGGGTGCACTAGATGCCATTTTTGATCGTATTGCCATCTATAAAGAAAAAGCCGAAGCACTGAAATCAAAAATCAAAAAAGCCCTATTCTATCCGGCAACGGTAATCATTGTTGCGCTAGTTGTTACCGCGATACTACTACTCTACGTAGTACCTGAATTTGATAAAATTTTCAAAAGCTTTGGTGCTGAACTGCCTGCGTTTACCCGCATGGTTATTCATATGTCTAATATCGTGCAGGCATATTGGTATTTTCTAGCGGGTGCCTTGATTGCTTTAATTTTTGTTTATATCCATTCATATCGCCGTATGGAATCAGTACGTGATGGCACTGATAAATTTATTTTACGTTTACCCATCGTTGGTAATATTTTACAAAAAGCGGCCTTAGCTCGTTACGCTCGAACCCTTTCCACAACTTTCGCTGCAGGTCTGCCACTGATTGATGGTTTAGTAGCAGCTGCAGGCTCATCTGGGAATGCGGTGTACCGTAAAGCCATTCTGTCTGTGCGTAACGAGGTAATGTCCGGTATGCAGATGAATGTCGCTATGCGCACAACTGAAGTATTCCCTGAAATGGTCATTCAAATGATCATGATTGGCGAAGAATCTGGTTCATTAGATGATATGTTGTCGAAAGTTGCTGGAATTTATGAACAGCAAGTAGATGATGCAGTAGATGCATTATCCAGTATGATTGAACCGTTGATCATGGTTGTTCTTGGTATCTTAGTCGGTGGATTGGTTATCGCTATGTACTTGCCTATATTCAAACTCGGCAGCGTTATTCATTAATTTAGTTGGTTATTCATGGATCTTATTTTTATGCTTTATAGCCAGTATCACTGGCTATATTTTTTCCTGTTAGGCTTATTTTCTCTGCTGGTTGGTAGTTTTCTGAACGTTCTTATTCATCGGTTGCCCTTTATGCTGGAACGCAGTTGGCAGCAGGAATATCAAGACTATTTTTCTAATAATAACAGCGGCACTGTTTCTGCTGAGCGTTATAACCTGTTCTTACCACGTTCGGCTTGCCCACATTGTGGACATCAAATCACAGCCTTACCTTTCTCACCGGTGAAATTTTCCGGACTGATTGAGCGACTCTTTGCATTAGAGAGCATATAGAGATTTC
>CAIZDF010000472.1 GCA_903931645.1 uncultured Tolumonas sp. | reverse complement strand
GGGATGTTGTGTCAGCTTTCGAATGCTCACAGCTAAGTTAAGTTAGCTTAGCCTTGCTGGTTGCTGATCGTTCGAAAGAACAAAGACTAAGTTCACAGTCATCCGTTCTACACCAACCAGCCGGTCAAAATCGCGACAAGTAATCAACACATCATGCAATCCAAGGCAAAAATAAATAGTCGGTGCGTTAAAGCAAATTCCCCATGCGAACGAAATGCATAGCTTACGGAACATGATTCTTCATGTATGTTTTGACTCTCACCGTGATAGCATTGCTGCAATCTTTTTTGTATTGATTAAGTTTCTATCGAAATGTTTTACGAAATGAATCAGGCGATTGAGAAACAAAAACCGGCTCAGTTTTTGATCGAAGTTGGTCTCATGCTACTAAACGATGGGCAGGGCGAGATCATGAACGTTTTCTAAGCAAATTCAGACGCTTTGACCTACAGATCGGATTGTGATCTTATACTCCCTTTTCTTGGGAGTCATCCATGCAGCTCGACGCTTTCTCTGAGTTCTTTTCCGATCTTCACGACTCGCGCCAGTCAGCGAAAATCGCCTATCCACTCTTCGACATCCTGTTTCTGACGGTTTGCGCTGTCATCGGTGGCTGCGAGGGGTGGGAAGATATTGAAGATTTTGGACAGGCTCATAGCCGCTGGTTCCAAGATAAAGGGTTATTTCCAAATGGATTACCCGTTCACGATACGATTGCCAGAGTGATTTCCAGTCTTGATCCCGAGCAGTTTCAGTTATGTTTCCTCAAATGGATGCAAGCGGTCAACTCAAGCGCCAAAGGGCAGCTGATCGCCATCGATGGCAAAGTATTGCGCAGTTCCTATAACAGGGAAGATCGACAGTCGACTATCCATATGGTCAGTGCGTTTGCCAGCGCCAACGGTATGGTATTGGGACAAGTAAAAACGGATGCTAAGTCCAATGAAATTACCGCCATTCCTGAATTACTGGCGCTGCTGGATATGACGGGCTGCCTGATTTCGATTGATGCGATGGGTTGCCAGACTGAGATTGCCGCCAAGATTGTCGACCGTGATGGCGACTATCTGTTGGCCGTAAAAGGCAATCAGGAAACCCTGCACCGAGCGGTTCGGGAAGCCTTGTCCCCTCTGGCGCGGGAAGGTAGTCATAAGGCCACCATCGAGCAGTCTCGAGGTAGGACAGAGCTCCGGGAATACCATGTGATGCCAGCCGGAGAAATGGCAAAGCAATTCCCCACCTGGAAAGGCTTGAACACACTGGGCGTGGCGATTGGCTACCGTTGTGATAGCAAGGGCAACGAGTCCCTGGAATATCGCTACTACATAAGTTCAGCCGCCTTGACTGAAGAGCAGTTTGCCACAGCGGTGCGAGGTCATTGGGGGATCGAAAATCAGCTGCACTGGGTGCTGGATGTCACGATGAAAGAAGATGCCTGCCCCATCTATCGTGGGGACGCGGCTCAGATATTGGCTACGGTGAGACATATGGCGCTGAATATGTTGCGAGCAGAGAAAGGCAAAAGAGCCAGCATCAGACGCAAACAGAAGATAGCCGCCATGAATAGCGATTATCTGGAACAAGTAATTTTGGCTGGAATTAACGCAATGGACAAAAACTGAGCACTCATGCTCTTACCCTGCCCGTGTTGCTACTGATTATTTATTAGAAAACAGTAACGTTGAACTGACACTCTATCTTCGCCGCGCCAGCCGCCTAAAAAATAACAACCCCAAAAGAGTACGCATTGTTGATGGAGATGTCATGGACGCAGAAACACTGCAAAAAGCCATGCAAGGACAAGATGTGGTTTACGCCAACTTAAGTGGCAATATGAAAGCTCAGGCTGAAAGTATCATTGCAGCCATGCATATTGCAGGGGTTAAACGTCTTATCTTTATCAGCTCAATGGGAATTTATGGCGAAGTGCCGGGTGAGAAATACAGCAGCATCCTCAATCCTTACCGCGATTCCGCTGCTGTAGTTGAAGCATCAGATCTTAGTAAATATCCCCCGGCAAAGCCGGGGGCTTTAGTTTGTTAGCCCCTCAAAGGGGCT
>CAIZDF010000471.1 GCA_903931645.1 uncultured Tolumonas sp. | reverse complement strand
TGCGTTATCGCTGGGGCTTCATACTTTTCCTTCCTCACTCAGTTTTAATCATTATTTAGCCTGCTAGATCAATCAGTTGGCCTAACTGTGTGCTGATAACTGATCTTTTTGAATCCATGCGCGTTATCAGTATTGGGATTCCCCCATACTGAAAAGCAAAAATACATCACACGGATATTGGATAGTCGCTCTCAACGACCATCCAGTCTAATCATAATAAATTCGGCCACGGATAAATGGAGAGCATGAACAGGTAACCAGCCAAGCAGCGAAAACAGTAAAAATTCTGGCGATAATGCCGAACGCAAACAAAATGCCCAGATGATTGGCGGTATTCTTGGTGGTGTGGTTGGTTTAGCAGTGACAGCGAATAACGAACATTTTTAGGGATACATTCTGGTATCCCTTTTTTCTATCTGTGATTTATTACTGACACTTATTTTTGACGCGCCAGATAACGATCCAGTGCATTAGCAAAGGTGCGTTTATCAGTATCATTGAGTGCTGCCGGGCCACCGCTTTGAATGCCACTGGCACGCATGGTGTCCATAAAATCACGGATATTCAGACGCCCGCGGATATTCTCTTTCGTAAATTCTTCGCCACGTGGCGATAAGACAAAAGCCCCTTTATCGATGACATCCGCAGCAAGCGGAATATCACTGGTGATCACCAGATCACCGGCTTCCACTCGCTTCACAATCTCATTGTCGGCAACATCAAAACCAGATTCGACTCTCAGCGTACGGATATTACGACTGGGAGGGATAGAAATAGTCTGGTTAGCCACCAAGATTAATGCGGTAGCCGTTCGTTCAGCCGCACGAAAGAGAATCGTTTTAATCACGTTCGGACACGCATCGGCATCCACCCAAATCGACATATTTAATCCTGTATCTGGTTAATGTTCGAGTTATTCAAACGTAATATTAAAGCTACGCATTTTTTGTTTCAGCCAATTTTTTTCAATTTACCTAATACATGCATTTCACAGCGTTTGCAGTCAAATTTTAGGCGGAAGGTCTCTTTGCCCATTTTTAATACCATGGGATCTGGCTTGAAACCTGGGCCATGCTCTTTCGGGCACTGTTGATAACTGTAGCGCAGGCAATGTTTGGTTATCATCAATGAAACTTCGCTGGTCTCTTGATTCAATTCATACGCAGGCGCAACCACACCCACGCCATGCAGTTTATAAAAATCCGTAGATAGTTTATTATACACATTCCCCAGATAAGAGAGTTTTTGCTCAGGGAACACAGCCATGTCATTACGCGCTTTCGGTTGTAGTCGTTGATAAGCAAACGCCCTCGCCTGTTCTAACGCATCCACTGCGGCGCGACGCAATTGATTCACCAATGACGCAGGCATAAACCAAGGTTGCGACCAATTAAGTGTCACATCAGACGCATAAAAAAGCGTATTACCCAGCTTCATCAGTTGTTCAGTGACCGACTGAATGGCTCGCTCCGGTTGACCCGCGGGCTCTTTCGCTAATTCTATCTGTGCATTGGCCTCAATACCTTGCTCATCAATCAGTGTTAACTGTAAACCCGCAGGCACTTCATCCAAAACCATCGATACGCGGATGTGCCGCTCAGCCGATTTTTTCTCAAGTAATTTTTCAAACGACTGATCGTGGTTACGAAACAGTTGTGTACCAACGTTTAAGCCACGAACCGCTTCGGCAAACCAAAGTTTATTACTCTCAGCTCGGTTGATGCGTAACCCGGTAAGTTCATTTTTAGCATTGAAATAGCAGATGCCGTCGCCGTTGTTAAACTGCATTTGGCTGTTAAGTTCAATCCACTTATCACCGACAAACTTTACTGAACCTGCCGATTCACCCGTGAATTTCGGGGTTTGAAATGACGTGATCGACGCTTTGCGCCCCAAGAGAAAATAGTCGGTAGCACCACGATTAAATGTTTTTTCCGTTTGCGGTGTAAAAGTATAACGGCACCGCCCTGCCGAGGCTTTTTGCCATTCAGGCTTGCCTTCCATGATGCGATCAAGCTGCTGTCGATACCACGCAGTGACGTTTTTCACGTAAGAGAGATCTTTCAAGCGCCCTTCAATCTTGAACGAAGTAATACCCGCTTCTGCAAGTAGTGCCAAATTGTCAGATTGATTCATGTCTTTTAATGACAGCAGATGCCGATCTTTTGCGATCACTTCGCCTTGCTTAGTCTCTAATGTGCATGGCACACGGCAAAGCTGTGCACACTCACCACGATTGGCACTTCGGCCAGTCACCGCATGGCTGACATAACACTGACCGCTGTAACTGACGCACAATGCGCCATGAATAAAGAACTCCAACTCAACATCGGTCTGGGTGGAAATGGCTTTGATTTGCTCCAGAGAAAGTTCACGAGCTAAAACAACACGGGAAAAACCAACTTGATCAAGAAAACTGACTTTCTCCGGTGTACGGTTATCTAATTGAGTGCTGGCATGCAATGCGATGGGCGGTAAATCGAGTTGCAGAATACCGAGGTCTTGCACGATCAAAGCATCTGCGCCAACATCATATAATTGATGAATTAATGCGCGGGCTTGCTCAAGTTCGCTGTCTTTGAGAATGGTGTTTAATGCCACTAACACCTTGGCATCATAGCGATGTGCATGCTTTACCAACGCAGCAATATCTTCCAACGAGTTTCCCGCAGCTGCCCGAGCACCGAATGAGGGGCCACCGATATACACAGCATCAGCCCCATGGTTGATGGCCTCCATACCAAACTCGCTGTTTTTGGCAGGCGCTAATAATTCAAGTTTACGGGATAAAACCATGGGAGATGCTCAAACTAAAATCGGGGGGCGGATTATAGCAATCAAGTGATCGGGCAACGCTTATCCGGATCAAACTTCTGGCTGCTTTCACATAATGAGTCAATTAAAATACATTTTTGTTCTATTTGTGTTGGCTTGTATGAAACAGAACAACTTATAAAAACATAAACCATTGATTAATAAATACAGTTAACTGACCTCCGGCTAAGCCGGAGGCTTATTTGATGACGCCCTCTAAGGGCTCAAGTAAGCACCCAAGGTGCT
>CAIZDF010000470.1 GCA_903931645.1 uncultured Tolumonas sp. | reverse complement strand
TTGTGAGTCAGATCGAGAAATTTACTTCCTCAAACATTACTAACAATCTTGATGGCGTAAAGTTTTTGTAATGGATACATGTTTTATTTCGCATGTTCAATGAAAACATGCTCTTAAAAAATACAGCTCAAAACACATATTCTCTATGACGGTCTAAGTAATATCACTTACTTCTCTTTTCGCTATCAATTTTAATGTTTCCCCTTTATATAGTCGTTTTTGGCTATTAATGCGTCCTATTTCCATCCAGCTGTTCAAAATGAACATCAGTCACTGCTTGCCATTTTTTGTATAACCGAAATACGTGAGTTACATCTCAAATTAATTGTTTGAATGTTTTTTGACCTTGCAGAACTGATCCTGTGATGCCAATAATTAAACCACTTCACGAATATCTGTGAAGTAGAGAAGTACTTTACAGGTCAGTTTATAAAGGAATCCACATGTCTGAACTAAAATTCGCTACACGTCTGAACTCATTTGCTTCAGGTGCGCACCTTTACTGGAAAGACCTCAAAGGTAAACCAACGGTGATGCAAATGATTGAGCGGGCAGCAACCGCAAAAGGTCTGACTCACCTGGATTTAAATTACCCTCAACATATTACGACCGATGATATTAAGGCCATGCGTCAAAAGATAGAAGATGTCGGCCTTGCTGTTAATGGCATGCAAATGCGCTGGGATGCACCAGAATTCAAAATCGGTGCTTTTACCAATCCAGACCCTGTTATTCGTCGTAAAGCCATTGAATTAACTAAACGCGGCATTGATACCGGTCGTGAATTTGGCTCTAAGCTGATGACGCTCTGGATGGGGCAAGATGGCTTTGATTATTGTTTCCAGGCTGATTATAAAAAAGTTTGGGAAGACGCAGTAAGCGCAGTTCGTGAAGTGGCTGAATACGCACCTGATGTTGATATCAGTATTGAATACAAACCAAATGAACCGCGTGCATTTAGCATTTTCCCAAATGTAACCACCTGTTTGTTAGCGCTGGATGAAGTGGGCTGTGACAACTTAGGTATTACCCTTGATTTTGCGCACGTCCTTTATGCAAACGAAATTCCTGCTTATGCCGCTGCAATGGTGGCACGTCGTTCTCGTCTGCTGGGTCTCGATTGCAATGATGGCTGGGGTAAACGTGATGACGGTTTGATGGTTGCGTCAGTGAACCCACGAGCAACACTCGAATTCCTGTGGCAGATGCAACGTGACGGTTATCAGGGTGCTTACTATTTCGATACCTTCCCCGATGCGAGCGGTTTAGATCCTGTTCGTGAAGCTGAAACCAACATCGCAACGGTAAAACGCTTGCTGAAGCTTTGCGAAAAACTTAATGACAACAATGAATTGCTGGCTGCCATCAGCCGACAAGATGCGGTTGCTTCACAACAAATAATCAATGACATCATGTTAGCTAAATAGCGTTTACCCCCTCAGGACACTCATAAGCACTCTTGTTTATGGCTGTCCTGAAAACACACAACAACACGACACAAGAAAGGATCAAACATGAAAAAACTATTGTTGACTGTACTTGCATCCTCCTTATTTAGCGCTGGTCTTTATGCGGCTGAATTAACCCCACTGCATTCAGACAGTGAACCAGACCGTACTGATTGGTCACAGTTAGATGCGAAATATGGTCCTCTGCCTAAAGTAGATCCAGCATTAAAAATTGGTGGTGTTTCAAAAACACTGACTAATGAATATTGGCGTTCACTGGGGGAAGGATACAAAAATGTTGCAGATAAGAATGGTTTTACCGTTGCTTATCAGGCCGCAGCAAACGAAGACGATCAAATGGGACAGCTGTCTATCGCTGAAACTCTGATTGCCCAAGGTTTCAATGGTCTGTTGGTGTCACCACAAACGGATGCCAATTTACAGCCAGCCTATGAAAAAGCAAAAAGCAAAGGCATTCCAGTTGTGAACGTCAACGATGCGGTTATGCCAAATGCGGCGTATTACGTCGGTAATGTTCAGAAAGACAATGGCGTTCGTGTCGCTAAGTGGTTTATCCAGCATCATCCTGAAGGTGGCAAGGTTGCTGTCATTGAAGGTCAACCCGGTGTGTATGCGGCAGGCCAGCGGACTAAAGGTTTCAAAGAAACTATCGAAGCCGATGGCAAGTTGAAAGTAGTAGCGAGTATTCCAGCTAACTGGAGCCGTGAAAAAGCATATGACGCGGCATCAACTATTTTACAACAGCATCCTGATTTGATTGGTTTTTACGCCAACAACGATGGCATGGCATTAGGTGTTGTAGAAGCTGTACATGCAGCCGGCAAATCTAAACAAACCGCGGTCTTTGGTACAGATGGTATTTCAGATGCTTACGCATCGATTAAGCGTGGTGAACTGACTGGTACGGTAGACAGCTTCCCTGTGTTAACCGGTGAAGTGGCAATGAACGTAATTTTACGCCTCATCAACGGCCAGAAAATTTCGCGTGTGGTTGCAACTCCACAAGCTTTGATTACTAAAGAAAATGCGGATGCTTTCTCGATTAAAGACAACGAGAAACTACGCAAACTTCTTGAACAGCAATAATTAAAGCGCCGGAGGGTTTATGGAAGGTTATCGTTTGAGTATGCAAGGCATTACCAAGATTTACGGTAATATTGCTGCGATTGAAGGTGTGAACTTCTCAGTAGAAAAAGGCGAGGTTCATGCGTTAATTGGTGAAAATGGCGCGGGTAAATCGACACTGCTTAACATTTTGTCGGGTGTCAGAGATGCAAATGCGGGTGAAATCAGGGTGGACGGTAATCTTGTTCACATGAAAAACCCACTTTCTGCCCGACAAGCGGGTATTGCCATGATCCACCAAGAGTTGCAGCATGTTCCTGAACTCTCCGTTGCTCAAAATATGTTTTTAGGTCGCCCCTTAACAAAATATAAAGGGGTGTTCGTGGATAAAAAAGCACAGTACGAAAGAGCCAAAGTTATCCTTAAACGGTTAGACCCATCAATCAATCCTGATGAGCCAATTAAAAACCTAAAGGTAGCGCAACAGCAAATCGTTGAGATCGCTCGCGCTTTGTTGGATGAAGCCAAAATCATCGCTATGGATGAACCAACATCGAGTCTGACACCAACAGAATTTGATCGCTTGGCAGAATTAATTGCTGATTTAAAAGCGATGAAAGTGTCGGTCATTTATGTTTCGCACAAAATGAACGAGATATTTAAAGTCTGTGACCGTGCCACGATCATGCGAGATGGTAAACAAGTTGGTGTGGTCAATATCAAAGATGAAACCGAGGAAACTATTGTCGCCAAAATGATTGGTCGAAAACTTGAAAAAGTGAAACATCAATCATTCATGACCGATAAAGAAATTCTGAAAATCGAAGAATTGGGCCGGGATAAAGCGGTTTTGCCTGCGACTTTCACTGTTCAAGCGGGTGAAGTGCTCGGTATTGCAGGCCTGGTCGGTTCTGGGCGCACTGAATTACTAAAATTGATCGCAGGTATCGATTCTAAGACGAGTGGTTCTGTTTCCGTTGATGGTGAGCAAATTCATCATCTGAATGTGACTTCGGCTATCAAAGCTGGCATTGGGTTAGTACCTGAAGATCGCAAAAAAGAAGGCATTATTAAAGAGCGCTCTGTGGCCGTAAACATGGCGCTTCCATCTATGCGGAATTTTACTCAGGCTGGTTTGATTAAAAAATCGAAATTAGACGAAGTCGCCATGAGTGTTATGTCGGAATTAAATTTACGTCCTCTGAATATTGAAAAACATATCGGCACCTTAAGTGGCGGTAACCAGCAAAAGGTGATCATTGGTCGCTGGGTTGCTGCAGATGCCAAAGTATTCCTGTTCGATGAACCCACACGCGGCATTGATATTGGTGCGAAATCTGAGATTTATAACCTGATTGAAAAATTGGCGCAAGAAGGCAAAGCCATTGTGGTTGTATCGTCAGAGATGCCAGAAATCATTCGCATCTCAGACCGGGTGTTGGTTATGCGTGAAGGTAAAATTGCCGCTGAATTAATAGGCGATGATATTAATGAAGAAAATATCGCGCAATACGCTATCAATGACATCGTTAATAAAAACAAAGTTTGTAATTAATACAAATTAAGAGGCTGACAACATGAACACTCAAGGAACTACTATGCCTAGTTTACAACCTTCAGCGCTATTTAAATTTAATCTACGCGATGCAGGCACATTAATTGGCTTACTTATTATCGTTGGCACATTCGCAGTTTTATCACCAATATTTATGACGTTGCCGAATATACTGAATATTCTCCAGCAGTCGTCAATTAATGCGGCCATCGCACTGGGTATGACACTGGTTATTATTTCTGGCGGCATTGATCTCTCCGTTGGGCCAACTGCAGCATTATCAGCCGTGTTAGGGGCTACGTTGATGGTGTCAGGTGTGCCGGTGCCACTGGCGATCATCGGTACATTATGCATCGGTGCACTCTGTGGTTTATTCAGTGGCACGCTGGTGGCTTATGCCGGTTTACAGCCGTTCATCGTAACACTGGGTGGCTTGTCACTGTTCCGGGCGGGTGCGCTGATCTATACCGGTGGTAACCCAATCTTTGGTATTCCAATGGAGTTTCGTGACTTCGTTACCGGTGAGTTGTTTGGTATCCCATGCCCGATTGTTATCGTCATGATTATTGCGCTCGCGGCATGGGTATTAATGAATAAAACCCCGTTGGGTGAATATATTCTTGCGGTAGGTGGGAATGAAGAAGCGGCGCGTGTTGCTGGTGTACCGGTCAAACGAACCAAAGTAACTGTGTATGTTATCTCTGGGCTGCTAGCATCACTGTCTTCTCTGATTCTAGTCGGGCGTCTTGGTGCAGCAGAACCAACAATGGGTAGCTTGTGGGACCTGGATGCTATCGCGGCAGCCGCTATTGGTGGCACATCCCTGATGGGCGGTAAAGGCAGCATCATCGGCACTATCATGGGGGCGATTATTCTTGGCTCATTACGCACCGGCTTAACGCTAATGAATATCCAAGCCTTTTATCAATTGCTTGCTACCGGCCTCATCATTATTATCGCAATGCTAATAGACCGAGCCACACGAGGCAAATAATGACGCATGATCCGCGAGCCATAGGCGCTCAAATTCGAATGAGATTGCCACAACTAACGCCATTAGAACGAAAAGTAGTTGAGTCGATAACGTCTAGAGAAGATTTGTCTGAAAGTACATCGCTAAAAGAGATTGCTGTTGCGAATAATGTCTCTGAGGCCATGATTGTTAAATTGACAAAAAAATTAAACTTCTCAGGATTTCGAGAATTCAGGACAAGTTTGATTCATTACAATCGTTCAGAAGTGGCTAATCTCCATTCTGAAATTGAAGCCAACGATTCGTCGGAGCAATTGTTAGAAAAAGTATTCAGAACATCAATTCAAGCGATAGAAGAAACAATTTCTATATTGGATGTTTCTGAATTTAACCGGGCGGCTGATATTTTATTTAAAGCTAAACACATCGATTTATATGGTGTCGGTGGCTCTGCAACAGTCGCACGGGATTTATCGCATAAATTGTTAAAGATCGGAATAAGGGCAATGGTGCATGATGATTCACACACCATGTTAATGTCAGCTGCGCTTCTAACCGATGATGATGCCGTTATTGCAATAAGCCATTCAGGCATGACAAAAGCGGTGATTGAGCCAATAAAATTAGCAGCACGAAACGGTGCGAAAGTTATTGCAATTACTAATTACGCGGAATCACCGATAGTTCAAAATGCACATGTAGTTCTGAATTCAACCTCCCAAGGTTCGCATTTACTTGGTGAAAATGCTGCATCACGAATTGCTCAACTTAATATATTAGATGCGTTATTCGTGGCTATAGCTAAAAAAGATCTGAAGAAAGCAGAACAAAACTTAAATAAGACTCAACAAGCTGTCCATAATTTAAGAGAGTATTAATATGAAGAAGATATTAGTCGTTGGTAGTCTGCATTACGATATTATGGTCGATGCTCATCACCGACCAGAAAAAGGTGAAACAGTGATCGGCACCGGATGTTCATATAAATTCGGTGGTAAAGGTGGTAATCAGGCAGTTTCCGCGGCTAAATCTGGCGTTGATGTTAAGTTTTTAGGCGCCGTGGGCGCCGACGACAGCGGCAAATTTTTATTATCGGTATTACAAAATAATAGCGTTGATACCAAGTTTGTCGAAGTCATCGATGGCATTGCTTCTGGAATGAGTGTTGCCACAATGGATGCCGAAGGCGATTATGGTGCGGTGGTGGTATCGAACGCGAATCTTCGCATCATCCCGAACCAATTAGATAACGATGAAATCTGGGCTGATGTCGGCATGTTGTTATTACAAAACGAAGTACCGGAAGCCGTTAACTTAAGCGCTGCATTGGCAGCTAAACAACGTAGCATTACTGTTTGTATTAATGCTGCCCCTGCCAAAGAGTTATTACCAGCCCTACAAGACTGTATCGATATATTAGTTGTTAATGGGGTTGAAGCGCGTGATATGTCGGGTATTACGGTTAATGATTTGTCTTCTGCATCAGAAGCAGCATTAAAACTGAATAAAACGTTCCCAGTAGTTGTTGTTACTGCCGGGGAATATGGCGTGGCATTTACTGAAGCTGGTGGACTTTGCAATTCACTACCAGCAGAAAAGGTAACATTAGTCAGTACTCATGGTGCTGGTGATTGTTTTATGGGAATGTTCTGTGCGTCTATGATCAATGGTTGCTCGTTGGCGGAGTCTGTTTCTAAAGCGAACAAGGCTGCAGCAATACATGTCTCTCGCAAAAGCGAATAGAGTATTCATATATTTAAACTAATCTTTATTA
>CAIZDF010000469.1 GCA_903931645.1 uncultured Tolumonas sp. | reverse complement strand
GGTGAAGCGGTTTTCCTGATTCCAAGTACTTTCACCATGCCGGATTAAAACTAATTTTTTGGTTGTCATGTTGATTGACTATCTTTGCATATCTCTAATGATAATTATTATCAATAAAGTTGATGGTAAGCAATTTTATTTAACCTATTGGTGTCTCTGATGATGCCTATTGATAACTCTCTTGCCTTATATAACAAGAGAGTCTCATTTTACTCTGTTCGCAGAGCCTCTTGATATAAAGCCTCCGTAATTAAACATAATATTTCTGCTGGCGAATAAATGACTTTAATTTGTATTAACTGCTTTTATTTAACCTGTAACCCAACAGGATATTATCAAAATAACTCAAGTTGTGGTGAGCCAAATCGTCGTGTGAATAATGAGTGATCTAGATCATCTGGGTTGATTTCTCGAAATTCTAATAGCTGGACATATTTCTGAAATTGGCCTAGCAGTTGTGCGGCCAACAGCCCCTCACCTGTCATCCTTGTTTCAAAACTAAATTGTTTACTGAAATCGGTTCGGCATTCATCAATACGCTTCATGACGTCTGTTTTTAACTGTGGCATGTGTTGTTCAAGCCAGTCGAAAAAAAGCCCTCTGACTTCATATGGTAAACGGATCAAGATATAGCCCATACAGGCCGCACCAGCCGTTCGCGCCGCGGTCATAACGGCTTCCATTTCCTGATCATTGATGCCAGGAATCACGGGCGAAAACATCGCCTTAACAGGAATACTCGCTTCCGATAATCGTCTGATCGTGTCTAATCGGGCTTTAGGCAGCGATGCGCGAGGCTCCAGAACTCGGCTGAGTTCGTGCTGTAAACTGGTTAGCGTGAAATGCACTTCCACCAGATTATTTTGTGCCAACCGTTGCAGAATATCGATATCCCGCTTGATCAGACTGTTTTTGGTCAGGACAGAAACTGGATGCCGGAATTCTTCCAGCACTTGAAGTAAACGTCGTGTGACTTCAAATTTACGCTCAATCGGCTGATATGCATTGGTATTGGTTCCCAAGCCTATTACAGTAGGCCTGTATGATGACTTCGAAAATTCAGCGCGTAGTAATTCATCGGCATTGGTTTTTACAAACAACTTCAATTCAAAATCAAGACCCGGCGATAAGTTGTAATAAGCGTGAGTTGGTCTGGCGTAACAGTAGATGCAGCCATGCTCACAACCGATATACGGATTAACCGTTTTAGACCATGGAATATCCGGTGATTGATTAGTACTGATGATTGATTTAGCGGTTATCGCTTTGACTTCGGTTTGCAAAATGACGGTATCAAGCGTGTTTTCATGATACGGAATAGGCTCTAATATCCCAAACCGCCCCGCACGTCGATCGATTGCTCCTCGTTTTTTGGGCTGTAGGCGCCCGTTGCATTGTGACGGTTCACAATACTTAAACCTTCCACATGTACAAACACTTCTGCCCAACATGACCATCTATAACTGCTCGATCGGATTGATGCCAAAATTGGCAACAATAAAATCAACAAAACTTCGTAGTTTAGGTGTCATGCGCCGATCGGGCGTATGCACCAAATGCATGGGGCGAGTCGGTGCTTTGTATTCGGGTAAGATTTCTATCAACTGACCAGACTGCAGATAAGGTGTCACCAGTTCAGATGGTTGCAGCATAACACCCGCACCACACAGGCCCGCGCTGACAATGGCTTCGCCACTATCAGACATCAAATGCCCTTTTACCTGCACCGTCTCACGCCCTGTGGGGCCATCAAATATCCAGGTCGTTCGCAGTTCCGTATGTGAAAAGCCAAGGCATTCATGCCGCGTCAAATCATCAGGCACTAATAAAGGCTCATGGGTTTCCAGATAACGGAGGGATGCGCATAAAATGAGACGATAAGGCATAAGCTGGCGGGCAATTAATCCGCTATCTGATAATTCACCAATACGAAAAATGGCATCAAACCCGCCATCAATCAGATCGACATAGCGATTAGATAAACAGAGTTCGACCGATACTTCCGGATATAGCTGCATGTATTCCGCAATTTTGGGTGTCAGGGCATGAATACCAAATGTCACGGATGCATTGATCCGCAGTTTTCCTCTGGGAACAATACGCGTCTGAGCTGCCAGCCCTTCTGCCATCTCCATTTCCGCCAGAATATTCCGGGCTCGATCATAGATC
>CAIZDF010000468.1 GCA_903931645.1 uncultured Tolumonas sp. | reverse complement strand
GGCATCGCGTTGTGCCTGTGTCTGCTGCAGTTGCGGATCTTTTTCTTGCGCCTGATGGTAGATATCGAGCAGGCTTTCTGCGTAAGCCAGTGGTGATAGGCCGAACAAGATCACAACCGATAATAACGATTTTTTCATCAGAACTTTTTTCATCAAAACTGTACCCCAGTTAGTCGAGTGTTTTCCGAAAGCGCAGTACGCCAACGAATAACATCGTGAATAAAAACAGTAGTAATGGCCATAAATGCGGCCACATCTCGATCACGCTATTGCCTTTCAGCATAATCCCGCGGATCAGTCGAATAAAGTGTGTTAGCGGTAATAACTCACCAATGCGTTGCGCCCACTCGGGCATGCCGCGGACTGGGAACATAAAACCGGATAACAGCATGGATGGCAGAAAAAAGAAAAATGTCATCTGCATGGCTTGGGTCTGATTACGTGCCACGCTGGAAATGGTGATCCCAACACTCAGATTTGCTGCGATAAATACCAGAATTCCCAGAAATAACCAACTGGCGGGGCCGACAAAAGGCACGGCAAATAATAAGCGTGCCGCAATCAAGATCACGCCAACCTGCACAAAACCAATCAATACATACGGCAGGATCTTCCCCAGCATCACCTCCAGCGGGCGTACCGGAGTGGCCAGCAGATTCTCCATCGTGCCGCGTTCTACTTCACGCGTTACCGCCAAGGCGGTCATCATGATCATGGTCATGGTCAGGATCACCCCCATCAGGCCGGGCACAATGTTGTATTGCGTCAGCCCTTCTGGGTTAAACCGCCGCTGGATCACCAGCTCATAAGGTTGTGTTTTGCCATTGAGATAACTCAGCGTGCCTGTCAGTTCATGTTGCAGCCATTGCTGACTCAATTGTTGCAAGGCACCGATGGCATTGGCGGTGGCGGAAGGGTCGGTCGCATCGGCGGCCACTAACAGTTGTGGCCGTTCACCGCGCTGCAGTTGTTTGGCAAAACCAGCCGGGATCACGACGGCAAACTGTGCATCGCCTTCTTCCAACCAACGATCGGCTTCGGCATCACTCAAATCGGTGGCAACCAGCTGGAAATAACCGCTGTTTTCCAGACTCTGTATAATCGCACGAGTGAAAGGTGTTTGTTCATGCGCAACAATCACGGTCGGCAGATGTTTCGGATCACCGTTGATGGCATAACCAAACAGCACCAGCTGGATCAATGGAATACCCAGCATCATCGCAAAGGTCAATCGATCTCGGCGCAGCTGAATAAACTCTTTGGCGATCATCGCCAGCAAACGGTGCCAGCTTAATATCTGATTCATAAGCCCTTCTTTCATCAGCATTTCTAGCGGAAATTATCCTGACTTTGCTGCATCAGATGAATAAATACATCTTCCAGTTGAGGCGTGATCAACTGCCAATGCAGATCGCTACGCTGCCGGAACGGTGCAATTGCTTGTGCTAATGTTTCGGCGTCTAAGCCGTTGATGTGCAAGCTGGTACCAAATCGCGTGATCAGGGCTACGGCAGGGTGATGTTGTAACACTGGCACCAATTCATCGACCCTGCCTTCCACTTGCCAGGTGATAAACTGACTTTGTTGGATCAGCTCTTTCGGTGTACCGCAGGCCAGTAGTTTGCCATAAGCGATATAGCCTAGGCGGTGGCAGCGTTCGGCTTCATCCATGTAATGGGTGGACACCAGCACTGTCATACCGTCTGCTGCTAATTCATGGATCTCATCCCAGAAATCACGTCGTGCTTTGGGGTCAACACCGGCGGTGGGTTCATCCAGCAACAGCAACTGTGGTTCGTGCAACATACACGCGGCCAGTGCCAGCCGTTGTTTCCAACCACCGGATAAGGTGCCAGCCAGTTGGTTTTGCCGCCCCGCAAGGCCTAGGCGTTCCAGCGCTTGTTGCACGCGGGGTTTGCGTTCCTTCATGCCGTAAATGCGAGCGATGAAATCGAGATTTTCGCGCAAACTTAAATCGTCATATAAGCCAAAGCGCTGTGTCATGTAACCAACGTGGCGTTTGATCTCGATGGCCTGTTGGGTAATGTCATAACCCAGCGTATGACCGGAACCACTGTCAGGCGTCAGCAGCCCGCACATCATACGGATCGACGTGGTTTTACCGCTGCCGTTCGGCCCGAGAAAACCGTAGATCTCGCCACGTCGCACCTGCATCGATAAATTATCGACAACTAGTTTGTCGCCAAAACTTTTGTTTAAGCCTTGCACATCGATGATCCAATTATCACTGTTCATGGCTTATTGCTCCGCTTTTGCCAGTGTCACGGCAACCGGTTGCCCCGGGTGCAACAGGAAGGTTTGGGTATCTAACGGCTTAGCTTCGACCATAAACACCAGCTTGGAACGATTCTCTTTGCTATAGATCACCGGCGGCGTGTATTCCGCGCTGTTGGCGATAAAACTAATGCGGGCCGGGATCGGCTGTTTGCAGCTATCACAACTGACATTGATGTTTTGGCCTGGCTTAATTGTCGCTAATGCTGCTTCAGGGATATAAAAGCGGATCTTCACCGCCTCTGGCGCTAACAAGGTCACCACGGGGGAGCCGGCTGGGATCCACTCACCAACCTGATATAGGGTCTCTTCGACTCGCCCAGTGACAGGGCTGAGGGGGGCAGTTTGTGTCACCAGCCAATCGGCATGGGTGAGTTGTGCGGTAGCCGCGGAGACGTCAGCCTGTGCCGCTTGCCGTACATCTACACGCGCGGCCTGAGCAGCTAGCGCCAACTGCGCGTTCAGATCGCGTACTTTGCCTTGCGCCTGTAACCGGGTGCTGGCGGCCTGATCTAATGCTGACTGGTTACTGAAACCTTGCTGGCGTAGTCGTTGCTGACGTGAAAGTTCCTGTTCGCTCAGTCTTAGCGCCGCTTGTGCGGCACTCAATTGTGCTTGTAAGGCCGATATTTCTTCGCTGCGTTTGCCTTTATTTAAATCTGCCACTTGGGCCTGGGCTTTTTGCAACGCTGCTGTTGCTGCTTGCTGATTACTGAGGCTCTCGTTGCTTTCTAAACGAAACAGCGGTTGATCCACGGTAATGGCTTGCCCTTCGGTCACCGGCAGCTCGCGTAGATATCCGGCTACCGGTGTGGCGATCCGCACGTAATCACCTTCGACATAACCCGGCAGTGAGCTGTCAGCTTCTTGCTGGCAAGCACTTAACCCGATCCCGCCCCAAAATAACCAACCACACAAACCAATCAATTTACGCATGCGAGGCCTCCTGTAAGGCCAGCAAACCGGCCCAGCTGAAACGCACAATGTGGTTTTCAATATCATCCAGCCAGCCGGGGTAAGACAGCAGATCCGGGTTGGTTCTTAAAATGAGCGGGCGAGCCAGCACATAGATAATGCACTGACCAAGCAGACTTAATGTGCAGCGTAAGAGCGCGGTTTGGTCGGCATGGGGCAGGATCTGGCGCAACAGACTGAACACTTGCTGCATTTGCGGATATTGAAAACGCTGAAAAATGTCCTCTTGTGCCGCGGTCGGGTTCACCATTTCACGCAGTACTAACTGCGCGAGTTGGCAGCCTTGGCTGTCATCCACCATGCGCTGCAACAGACTGTGGATCATAAAGCGGAAATGTTGTTGTAACGATTGTTCGGTATCTGTCAGCAATGGTCGTTGCTGGATCGCCAGTTCACCGTGATGGCGTAATACCGCCAGATATAAGCCATCTTTGCCGCCGAAATGATAGTTGATGGCTGAAAGACGCACACCGGCATTTTTGGCGATCTGCTGTACCCGCGCGGCACGAAATCCTTGTTCAATAAATTCCGGTGTCGCGGCTGCGATCAGTTTCAGGCGGGTTTCTTCACCATGCGCGGTGAGTGGCGGCGTTGGAATGACAGTTTGCTCTGGCATAATCGAACCAAATTAGAAAACTTTTTCTAATCATTGAGCAGGTACACCACAAACGCAAGGAGGTCCTGGTATAAGTTTATCGAATTATTATGGATGGTGGGGGGGGACGGATGATATACACTTTTTTACTAGACGCCGAATTCACCGAAAAGAAATGTTACTCGTTCACCCCGAAGTTGGATGGCCACAAGCGTGTTATTCTTCGCGTATAGCAGCAGAAT
>CAIZDF010000467.1 GCA_903931645.1 uncultured Tolumonas sp. | reverse complement strand
AGTGCGATAAAGGGGAATATTGCTTCGTGTGCTTCGTGTACGGGGTTGCTGGTTTCGTCCTCGGCACTGACTGAAGATTTCTACAAAGTATTCTTCCGCCCGAACGCGTCACAAAAAGAACTGGTATGGGTTGGCCGCCTGATGGTGTTACTGGTGGCGGTGATTGCGATTGTGATTGCCCGTGATCCGGCGAGTAAAGTGTTGGGTCTGGTGGGTTATGCCTGGGCCGGTTTTGGTGCGGCGTTTGGTCCGGTGGTGATCTTATCGCTGTTGTGGCCACGCATGACGCGCAATGGCGCATTGGCCGGTATGCTGGTGGGTGCGTTGACGGTGATTGTTTGGCGTAATGCGGCGTGGTTTGGTCTGTATGAAATGGTGCCAGGTTTCTTATTGTCAGGTGCCGCAATTATCCTGTTCAGTTTACTGGATAAAACACCATCCATGCGGATGCAGCAAGATTTTGCCCAAATGGAAGCAGAAATGGCGAACCCTGGTGTATCGCTAACAGCACCTGTGGCTGATTGAGTTGCGGTAATTTATAACGCGATATAAATAAAGAAACCGGCTGAGGCCGGTTTCTTTTATTCAACTGTGTAGCTAGAAATAGCATCAGCCCACTAAAATTTGCTGCTCAGGTGCAACGACTTGTTCGGCCATAAAAGACGAAACGGGTTTGCTGGCTATGACATCGTAAGGTAATTGCGACACCTTTTTCATCAGCGCATGAATGATTTTGTCATTCCGTTGTTGGCGCGCTTCTTGTTCTGAATCCTGCCGGTTTTTGTCTGTTTGCGTATTGAGCAGGCGTAGTTGTAACAACGGATGATCTGTACACAAGTCGAGCAATGGTTGTAACTCGTCACTATCAGTGAGTATCGTACATTGTGTCTCTGCTTCTTTACCGGCCAATTGCCCTAATACCCAAGCCCAGAAAAGTAGTGGCTGTGGCGTCAATGCAGTATTCACTAGCAGCTGAAGAGGGCGTTGATATTGTCGTTGCAGGGCCAGTAACTGGGTTGTCGTCGATACAGAAAGAACGCTCTTTGGAGCAGATACAACAACCATCAAGCTGCTATACAGCGATAAATCTAATTCGGCTAATTGCGCCATGTGATCTTCGGCCAGCATAAGCACGTTGCTTACCATGTTGAACCCCGCATTTTATAGTTATGTCGTTTTTATTTTCAGGCGCTGTTATTGGTTAAACGGCGAGAAATGAGCGTCTAAATTTATAGCAAATCATTTCGATTGGGTACTTATTGCCGGAATTTTAGACAAAATTGACCTGTTTTTACGCGGTGGCATCACATTAAGCGAAGGTATTTCAAAATACGGATAAAGAAAAACGCCCCATCGACATGGTCGACAGAGCGTTCTGCACGAAGGAAATGCGGTGGGATTATAAGATCTGTTTTAGCAGGATATGGGCTTTAAAACGCTGAATACGGGTGAGTAAGCGTTTCACCGCATCTGGATAATCATGTAACTGTTCCAGTTCGCTGAAATGGGTCAGACGACGGGTATGCTGCAGAATATTGGCGCGCTCCGCTGCAAAACGTTCGCACAACAGACGATGCGGATCGCGTAATAACATGCCGTTTTCCAGATCGAGCGCCCAGGCACGTGGATTTAGATTGCTGCCAGTAATGAGGCTTAACTGGTCATCCACAAAAATGCCTTTCAGATGATATGAGTGTTGCTCATGCTGCCACAGCATGATGTTGAGTTGTCCGTTATCAATGTAATTTTGATAACGGTTCGCAAAACGGCGCAGATTAATTTCATACAGATAAGGTAAACCACCGACGGTTTTAAACGGTTCGCAAGGTGGAATATAGAAATCATTAGCCGTCTTATCACCGACCACAATGGTGACTTTTACTTTCCGTTGCAGCAGACCACTGATATCGCGTGCCAGTGAGCTAGGCGGATTAAAATAGGGAGTGCAGATAAAGATTTCCTGCGACGCACTGCGCACCAGATCGCGGATCACGCGATTTAAGCGATTACCACGTTTACCTAACCCCATTAACGGTGTCACCCCAAATTGCCGTGGGCCAATGACACTTTCTTCAAACTCATAACGACCGGCTTGTAAACGACGACGGAAACGACGCTGTTCGGCTTTGATCTGTTTGATGCCAGGGATCTGGGTTTTATCCAACCGCGGTACAGCGGCATCGTTGACAAAATGCCGTAAGATCAACCGCGCGAAGCTGTCGGCCAGATCGGCATTCTGAATTTGGTGGTAACGATCGAAACGGTAGCGATCCAGCTGGTGCAGGTAAACATTGTTCAGGCTGGCGCCAGAATAGAGCAGGGTGT
>CAIZDF010000466.1 GCA_903931645.1 uncultured Tolumonas sp. | reverse complement strand
GATACATAGACATAATCACCTTTTCGCAAACTATCAGCCGAAACCGGCTGACTTGCGGCATCATGAACTGGCGTTGCCAGTTTATGGGCAGTCACGGTTTTCTTTAACCCTCGCAGACTCGCCGCCTGTGCTTTACTGCGCCCTTCAGCCAATGCCTCAGCCAGATTAGCAAAAAGCAGGGTGAACCATAGCCATACCGCGACACCAATAGAGAAGGCTGTTTCTGACGATGAATGATTCGCTAACTGCACACCACAAACAATCGTGAGTAATACACAGCAACACCAAAGCACCATCATTACCGGATTATGCCACTGCGCTCGTGGATCAAGTTTTATTACCGCATTCCACAACGCTGGTTTCAGTAATTCAGGATCAAATAGCGAAAATTGTTTACGAGACATATACGTAATTCCTTAATGGATCTGCCACAGTGTCAGATGCTCTACGACTGGACCTAATGCCAGAGCAGGAATAAATGTCAAAGCACCTATCAGTAACACCACACCAATCAACATGCCAACGAACAAAGGGCCATGACAGGCGAGACTTCCGGCGCCTGAGGGTTGATGACGTTTTTCAATTAATGCACCCGCAATCGCTAATACAGGAACCATGACACCGAAGCGCCCCACAAACATCAGCACTGCCAGCGTGATATTCATAAATGGTGTATTACCATTAAGCCCGGCGAAAGCGCTGCCATTGTTATTAGCTGCGGAAGAAAAGGCATACAAAATTTCCGAAAAACCATGCGGCCCGGATTCATGCAGACTAACTAGCCCCTGTGGCAATATCACCGCAAGAGCAGTTCCTAAAAGAACCAATGCAGGAGGAATGAGGATCGCGATGGTTACCATCTTCATCTCATAAATTTCGATCTTTTTCCCCAGATATTCCGGTGTCCGGCCGATCATCAAACCGGCCAGAAATACGGTCAGGAAAACGAACAACATCATGCCGTACCAACCACTACCGACACCGCCAAAGACCACTTCACCCAATTGCATTAATACCATCGGGATCAAGCCACCTAGCGGTGTCAGCGAGTCATGCATTGCATTGACTGCACCACATGATGCGGCTGTCGTGATCGTAGCAAACAGCGAGGAAGCCCATATCCCAAACCGGGTTTCCTTACCTTCCATGTTGCCACCACTTTGTAGCGCGGACATTTGCTGATCGACTGGTAAATGCGCCAACAAAGGATGCCCCTGACTTTCCGCCCACATGATCACCAGCGCGGCGCCAGCCAGCATGATCCCCATGGTCCATAACAATGCGGAGCCAACCCGGTTATCGCCAGCGATACGACCAAAACAGATACATAACGCAGCCGGAATCAACAGGATTGAAATCATCTGCACGAAATTGGTTAATGCAGTGGGGTTTTCAAAAGGATGTGCGGAATTGGCATTAAAAAAACCACCTCCATTGGTACCCAACATTTTTATTGCTTCCTGAGAAGCAACAGGCCCCAACGGGATGTGTTGTTCAATTCCATTCAGACCTGGCACGCTGATTTGTGCCATAAATGTTTGCACCACGCCTTGCTGAGATAAAAACAAAGCATAAACAATGCTTATAGGTAACAGCAGATAGACCGTGATACGCCAGATATCAGTCCATGCATT
>CAIZDF010000465.1 GCA_903931645.1 uncultured Tolumonas sp. | reverse complement strand
GTCAGGCATTAGTGGCCGCGGTGAAACAAGTGCTGGCTCGTGCCATCACTCAAGGTGGCACTACGTTGCGCGATTTTATGCGCATCGATGGTAAATCGGGTTATTTTGTGCAGGAGTTGTTGGTGTATGGGCGGGCAGGGCAAGCCTGTCAGGTGTGTGCGCATCCACTGGAAGAGCTGCGCGTGGGCCAGCGCAGCAGTGTGTTTTGTCCGATTTGTCAGCCGTTTGTCGGTGGTTATGACTGAGTGAGCTGCAATTGCTTGGTTTTAATCGCAGCAGCGACATTGGGAGTAACAAATTGACCGGCATCGCCACCATGTAGGGCTATTTCCCGCACCAGCGTTGACGAAACAAAAGCATATTGTTCGGCGGGTGGCAAAAAGACAATTTCCATTTCCGGCATCATGCGCCGATACATGGCCGCCAGCTGAGATTCATATTCAAAATCACTGCCCGTACGAATGCCACGTAACAATATGGTGGCTTGTTGCTGTTTCATGAAATCGATCAACAGATTACTGAAACCGGTAATGGTGACATTTGGCAGGGTTTGGCAAACCTCGGTCGCCAGAGCAATGCGTTCTTCCAGCGTGAATAACGGCCGTTTACCTGGGCTGGCAGCCACGGCAATAACGACGTCATCAAATAAGGCCGATGCGCGGCTGATCAGGTCAAGATGCCCGCAAGTCAGTGGATCAAAGGTTCCGGGGAAAACAACTTTCTGACGCATGAGTACAATGCTCACTAAAGATTAATGTCGACTATTATAAATGTGATATCGCTTGTTTAGATACCGTGGCAGAGGGGACTTTGCAAAACGAAAGCGACAGGTTATTGTTGCGGCGTATTAATATACCAAGGGGATAACATATGTCTGTGTTTTGGGGTGTAGTAGTTCGTTTATTGGTTGTTTCCTTACTGGCTCTGTCATTACCGACCCGAGCATCAATGATGTCCACGCAGGAAACCATACCTGTTCATCAACTGAGTGAGCGTGCGCATGTCATGCAATTCCTGGCCAGAGCTGATGTAGCAAAACAGATCGCGGCGCAGGGGGTAGATGTAGCACTGGTACAACAACGTGTTGCCGCGATGAGTGATGATGAAATCACCCAGTTATCCGGCAAGATTGATAAATTACCTGCAGCCGGCTCAGATGTTCTGGGTGCGGTACTATTTGTATTTATCGTGTTACTGGTGACAGATATTTTAGGCTTAACAAAAGTCTTCCCATTCACCCGTTCAGTGCGTTAATACATGCATTTTCTAACGAAAGCTCACCTGTTACTGGTGGGCTGTTTATGGTTAGTCGGGTGTGCTAACCATTTCCCTGAAACGCATTCACCTGCCATTACCTCATCGAGCAAACAACTCGCCGTACCATTTATTGTGCAGGATGATGCGTATTGTGGACCCTCGGCATTAGCCATGGTATTGGCACAGCAAAATAAAACGGTGTCAGTTTCATTGTTAGCGCAAGAGATGCTATTACCCGCGCGTGGTGGTGCATTACAGGCTGAGCTGAAAGCTAGTGTCCGGCGTCAGGGTTATCTGGCGTATGAAACCGACCCCACACTACTGGCTTTGCTGACCGAAGTGAATGCCGGCCGTCCGGTGATTGTGTTATTGAATCTGTCGTTTAATTGGTACCCGAAATGGCATTATGCCGTCGTGACTGGGTATGACCTGCCACGGCAGGAAATTATTGTGCATTCTGGAGCGCAGGCCAATCAGCACTGGTCACTGACGCAATTTGATAATCTCTGGCAGCGTAGTAATCGGTGGGGGTTGCTCGTGTTAGCGCCATCCGTGTTGCCGCCACCATCAGTGCAAGAAATTCGTTATCTGCAAAGCATTGTTGATTTGGAAAAGACGGCAGGTTTGGCTCAGGCACAATTAGCCTATCAGGCGGCCTTGCAGCGTTGGCCTAGCAATTTGACTGCCTTGATAGGTCTGGGTAATGCCGCTTATCAACAACATGATCTGGTTTTGGCGCAACACTGGTTTCAGCTTGCCGCCAGTTATCATCCGGACTCCGCCGTTGCGGCGAATAATTATGCGCAAACTCTGTTAGATAATGGCGATCCGGCCAAAGCATTTGTCTGGGCACAAAAAGCAGTGTTAGCTGATGGCGGCGCACCCGCGCGCGACACTTTGCAGCAAGTTTTACACGCATTGTATGCACAATAACGGCATCAGTTATGTCATCTGGCGCTGATGCAGGTAAAATTGACGGATCATTTTGCTGAGAACTTACCCATGACTGCTCCTCGTATTTTGAAGAGTGCCGGACAAATTTGTTGTTTTGATCCTTTATTGGCGCCTGATTTTACGCCAGATTATTTTTCGGCTGACTACTGGCAACAGCAAAATGCGATCACAGGACAATCTCATGGTCGAGGTATCACCTGGTTTTTGCAGCATGATTCGGCGCATTGGGTTTTACGCCACTACTGGCGGGGTGGGCTGATTGGTCGCCATATACCGGATCAGTTTTGTTATACCGGTCTGCGTTGTACGCGCTCATTTGCCGAATATTCGTTGTTACAAAAACTGATCGACGATGAATTACCGGTGCCGCGGCCGGTTGCGGCGCGTATTGTGCGTAGCGGTTGGCACTATCAGGCCGACATTTTGATTGAACGGATCCCCAATGCGGAAGATCTGGTGCAATTACTGAAACGAGGGCCTTTGCCGCGTGAAACATGGCAACAAATCGGGCAGGTATTGGCACAGTTTCATCAGGCGGGTGTTTATCATTCTGATCTGAATGCGCACAATATCTTGCGCGATAACGATGGCAAGGTCTGGTTAATTGATTTTGATAAAGGCGCCATTCGTCATCCTGGCCGCTGGCAAGCGAAAAATCTGGCGCGCCTATTACGTTCATTGCAAAAAGAGTCGGCGTTACATCCGTTGTTTCACTGGCAAATGGATGATTGGCAACATCTGCTGGTGGCCTATCAGGCTTACCGTTGAGGTAATGTAGCTAAGACGGTATCAATTGCCGTTACACTCTTTTCTAATGCCCCCTGATTGGCAGCGACCACATCAAATGCTGCCATTCCCATTGTATGTCGCTGGTCTAGTGAGCCGAGTAATTGCAGCACCTGTGTTGCCAATTCGGTTTCATCATGAATGACCTGACAGGCCTTTTTGTCGACCAGTTGTCTGGTGATATCACTGAAATTAAAGAAATGCGGGCCAATTAACGTCGGTTTGGCTAGAGCGGCTGGTTCGAGCAGATTATGCCCGCCAACCGGCACTAAACTTCCCCCCATGAAGGCAATATCTGCGATCTGAAAGAAATACGCCATTTCGCCCATGCTATCACCGAGCAGAACCGATTCTTGCGCTGTGACTATGCGTTGTTCACTGCGTTGGCAGATGGCAAATCCTTGCTCCAGACATAAGTTAGCCACATCAGTAAATCGTTGTGGATGACGAGGAACCAGAATTAACAATGCATTGGGTTGCTGCTTACAGATTTCCTGATGTGCTCGCAGGATCGCTTCGTCTTCCCCTTTGTGAGTGCTGGCGGCGATCCACACGGGGCGGTTTCCTAAACTCTGGCGGTATTGTTCACCTAATTCGATCTGTTTTTGATCCAATTGAATGTCAAATTTAATCGACCCCGTTACTACGATCTGTTGTGGTGTTACACCCAGCCGTTTGAATCGTTCCGCATCGTCGCGGTGCTGGCACAACAAAAGCGTTAGCGCTTGGCTCATTTGCCGGAAGAAGTGACGGATGCGTTGATAACGCTGACAAGATTTTTCCGACAGCCGGGCATTCAAGATCACCACGGGTATGTTTTGCTTACCGCATCGCGCCAGCAGGTTTGGCCACAACTCGGTTTCCATGATCAGTAAAGCTTGTGGTTGGATCTGTTTGATAAAGCGTTTTACTGCGCCGGGATAATCGAGCGGTGCGTAGCGATGCTCAACCAGATCGCCTAAACGTGCAGCTTGATCAGCGCCAGTGCGGGTGGTGGTGGTTAACACAATCGATAATTCTGGATGCCGTTGTTTGAGCGCCTTAATCAGCGGGGTGACGGCAATGGTTTCTCCAACACTGACGGCGTGGATCCAGATCGGCGTCGGGTGGTTTAGTGGGGCGACCCAGCCTAAATGTTCTTTCCAACGAGCTCCCAAACCGGGTTTTCCATGGCGAGGACGATAGAGTAGAAATAAGACCACCGGTGACAGCAGATAGATAAGCAAAGTATAAAATAAACGCATACATAGCGACCGGTAGGGATAAGGAGCGACAGTATCAGAAAAACCGATCATACTGGCAAGCGACGTTTGCTGGTGCAGTTGTTGTCTTATTGCGCCATTTTGAGGCAACGTAGCGAAAAAGAGCGTGATTGCCAAAAATATAGTCTGCTACGCAGATGGATATGTTGTTTTTAATTTTGGTGATTAAAACTGCATTATTTTAAATATGCAGTCATATAAACTGCTTATGCTTGATATTTATAGTTCTGGCTCTATTTTTGCTAGAAATGCCGGTGATCTGTGTTGTTATTATGCTGTCTGGTCATGGGATATTTTTCACTCCCACTCTTGTCTTTCGCCATACGGCAGTGATAGAAAGCGTTTAAAACTATTATAGTTGTAAAATGAAAGGCCCAAATGGACTTGAAGTCCGATAATCGAGGGAATCCGCATGAAGAAAATGTCTAAACTGATCGTAGCTGCAGCCGTTTCTGCGGCGCTGTTCGGCACTGGTTCTGCAATGGCTGAAGATACGATTAAAGTTGGTATTGCTGGTCCTGTGACTGGCCCTGTTGCGCAATATGGCGACATGGAATTTACCGGTGGTTTGATGGCTGTTGAGCAGATCAATGCTGCTGGTGGCATCAAAGGTAAAAAACTGGAAGCGATCAAATATGATGACGCGTGTGATCCAAAACAAGCGGTCGCAGTAGCAAACAAAGTCGTTAATGACGGCGTTAAATTTGTAATCGGTCACCTGTGCTCTGACAGCACCTTACCATCATCTGATGTATACGAAGATGAAGGCATTCTGATGATCACGCCTGCAGCTACCGCACCAAAAATCACTGAACGTGGTTACAAATTGGTATTACGCACTACCGGTCTGGATAGCGACCAAGGTCCAACCGCTGCGAACTACATCACCTCTGTGATCAAGCCAAAAACTATCGCAGTTATTCACGATAAGAAACAATACGGCGAAGGCATTGCAACTTCAGTGCATGAAACACTGAAGAAAAACGGTGCTAACGTGGTTGATTTCGAAGGTGTGACTGCAGGTGATAAAGACTTCTCTGCTTTGATCGCTAAACTGAAAAAACTGAATGTTGATTTCGTCTATTACGGCGGTTACCACCCAGAACTGGGTTTGATCTTGCGTCAGTCCGCTGAAAAAGGCTTCACCGCTAAATTCATGGGTCCTGAAGGCGTAGGTAACAAAGACATTTCTGCGATTGCTGGTAAAGCGTCTGAAGGCATGTATGTCACCATGCTGAAAAAATACGACCAAGATCCGGCAAATGCTAAATTGGTTGATGCTTTCAAAGCGAAAAAACAAGATTCATCAGGCCCATTTGTATGGACTACTTACGCAGCTATTCAGGCCCTGACTGCAGGTATCAATGCTGTGGGTGAAGAGCCTGCTGATGTTGCTAAATATCTGCGTGCTAACAAAGTGAACACCGTTATGGGCCCACTGGAATGGTCTGCAACCGGTGATCTGAAAAACTTTAAATTTGGTGTCTATCAGTGGCACGCGGATGGTTCATCCAGCGTTCTGCAATAACACCTGATAATCTAAAGAGCGGGGCCGTTTCTGACAGCCCTGCTTTTTATTTATCGAGTCGCTCACTTTTTTTTCCGCGCTGATCCCCGTCCTTCGCGGATCACTCAGGAACAATGGTATATGTCTGAACAGATTTTTTACTTTATTCAGCAATTGCTGAATGGCCTGACTATCGGCAGCACGTATGCGCTGATAGCCATTGGTTATACGATGGTGTACGGCATCATTGGTATGATTAACTTCGCACATGGCGAAGTCTACATGATTGGGTCCTATATCGGATTCATGGTGATCACTGCATTGATGATGATGGGTATTGATAGCTCATTTTTGTTGATGGGATCCGCCTTTATTATCTCTATTCTGATCACCAGCTGTTACGGCTGGAGTATTGAGCGTGTTGCTTATCGCCCGTTGCGCGGCAGCAATCGTCTGATCCCGTTGATTTCCGCCATCGGTATGTCGATCTTCCTGCAGAACGTCGTGCGTTTTGCGCAAGGTTCGCGTGACATCGCGATGCCAGCACTGGTGCAGGGTGGCGTTCAGTTCGGCTCTGCGATCAGCGTGTCATACATGCAGATCATCATCTTTGTCGTCACCTTTATCTCGATGTATGGCCTATCGCAGTTTATCTCCCGCTCCCGTATGGGGCGTGCCTGCCGTGCATGTGCGGAAGATATCAAGATGGCAAATCTGCTGGGCATCGATACCAATAACGTGATTGCCCTGACTTTCGTTATCGGTGCGGCATTGGCCTCTATCGCGGGTATTCTGCTTGGTTTGTATTACGGCGTGATCAATCCATCTCTTGGCTTTATGGCGGGTCTGAAAGCCTTCACCGCAGCGGTGCTGGGTGGTATCGGTTCTATTCCTGGCGCCATGATTGGTGGTTTGATTCTGGGCGTTACCGAAGCGCTGACATCGGCTTACTTAAGTTCAGAGTATAAAGATGTGGTGGCGTTCTGCTTACTGATCACTATTTTGTTATTAATGCCAACCGGTATTCTGGGCCGTCCAGAGGTGGAAAAAGTATGAAGCATCTCAAACAAGCCTCTGTTGCTGCTTTGCTAACCCTGATTTTATCCGTGTGGTTATTCTGTTATCAGCTGCATACCGAAGGTGTCGGTATCACGGTGACCAGTCGGTTGCAGGAAAATGGCCTGCTGGTTGGACTGGCTGTGCTGATCGTCTTCCTGTTCCAACTGTTTCAGGATCAGATCGGTAGCGGTTTCGCCGCACTTAAAGAAAACATTCCGGTGTTGTCTTTGCCAACCAACCGCTCTAACCCAAAACTGTATCGCACGTTGCAGCTCTGCCTGCTGGTCGCCATTCTGGTCATTCCATGCTTCGGCTCGCGTAACTTGCTGGATCTGGGCACCTTGATCCTGATTTACGTGATGTTAGGTTTGGGTCTGAATATTCAGGTTGGTCTGGCGGGTCTGCTGGACCTTGGTTACGTTGGCTTTTATGCCATCGGTGCTTATACCTACGCGTTGCTGAACCAGTATTTAGGGCTTTCTTTCTGGGAAGCGCTGCCATTGGCTGGCGGTATGTCCGCACTGTTTGGTTTTGTGCTGGGGTTCCCGGTGTTGCGTCTGCGCGGTGACTATCTGGCTATTGTGACGTTAGGTTTTGGTGAAATCATTCGTATTTTGCTGAACAACTTAACCACCATCACTGGTGGCCCGAACGGTATTTCCAGCATTCCAAAACCATCACTGTTTGGTTTGGAGTTTTCTCGCCGAGCGGAAAATGGTGGGCAAACATTCCACGAATTTTTCGGGATCCACTATGATGCCAACTACAAGATCATCTTCTTGTACGTAATGGCTGTACTGCTGGTGCTGTTTACGCTGTTTGTGATCAACCGTCTGTTGCGGATGCCACTGGGCCGTGCCTGGGAAGCGTTGCGTGATGATGAAATCGCGTGCCGTTCATTGGGTTTGAATCCAACCATCATCAAATTAACAGCCTTCTCT
>CAIZDF010000464.1 GCA_903931645.1 uncultured Tolumonas sp. | reverse complement strand
TTTGCTCAATGATTAAGTAATAACCAAGTTCCTCGCTACACCGTCTCTTCTAAATCTCACATAGAAAGTCTCGTTGTTCAGGCACTGCATTCCATTTTGATGGATGTTATATCTGCATTTTGCATTCGCACATGATGTGCATTTATTTGTTACACCTATAAAAACAGAAATTGACTGGCGTATATATTTATTTAAGGATTTTTATGTTTATTAATATTTCAAATACCATTAGCGTTTCCAAACATCTTGGCCAGCAACAAAACAACTGGATCTGTTATGAACCATTGGAAGGCAATGATCAGCGTAAAAAACCGCTGTGGAAACGCCAGACCGGATTGATGTCAGCCAGTGCTATGCATAGCTGGTTAACCAGTCAATATAACGATCAGAATGCAGCGAACGCATTCCGTAATATCTCAGGAATGTAACCTGTTGTAGTTTTTCTGCGTTATAACATGCCCCATCATGATCATCCGCTTCACTTGCTGTAACGAAACATAGATCGGATTTAAATTAGACTGATTTTTAACAGAACTTAAATAACAAAAATAGGGATTCTGTTAAGTCAGTCAAAGACGCCTCACCTGTTCTGAATGAAGATGGTTGCAATTTGAGACTCATTAAAGCCTCATTGCAAATACATCTTTCATTTGTAACTTCATAACAGGAGCCCCCCATGAGCGTCATGCATTTCTCTGTTCCCCGCGATATCGTCTATGGTGAAAATGCGCTGCAAACCCTCAGCACCTTAAAAGGTAAGCGCGCTGTATTAGTCACGGGTGGCAGTTCCATGAAACGATTTGGTTTTCTGGAACAAGCGCAATCATTGCTGGAAAAAGCGGGTATGACCTGCATTGTCATTGATGGTGTAGAACCCAACCCATCGGTGACCACCGTACAGCGCGGCGCAAAAGCGATGCTGGAATTCGAACCGGATTGGATTGTGGCAATTGGTGGAGGTTCAGCTTTAGATGCCGCCAAAGTCATGTGGTGTTTCTACGAGCATCCACAGCTGAAATTTGAAGATATTATTGCTGTAGGTTCTATGCCACCACTGCGCAATAAAGCCCGCTTTGTTGCCATCCCCTCCACCAGTGGCACTGCATCTGAAATTACGGCGTTTTCGGTTATTACTGATACAGAAAATCATATCAAATACCCGATTGTGGCCGCCGATATGGTGCCAGATCTGGCGATCCTCGATCCCGCTATTCCAGAGCTGATGCCGCCACACATTACCGCCAATACCGGTATGGACGTGCTGGCGCATGCCACAGAAGCAGTGGCGTCGATTGCCGCAACCTCCTTCACTGATCCGTATGCCATTGAGGCGATCCGGCTGGTGCTGGAAAATCTGGAAACCGCCTACCACGAACCACACAACAAAACCGCGCGTTTTAATATGCACAATGCCTCGGCGCTGGCTGGTATGGCGTTCACGAATGCGTCACTCGGGTTAGTGCACTCTCTGGCACATAAAATCGGCGGTGAATTTGGCGTCACCCATGGTCTGGCAAACGCCATTCTGATGCCGTATATCATCACCTTTAACCGTCAATTTACTGATAAATATGATCGAGTAGAGAAATTGCTGGGGATCAACGACTTAGCGGAATCAGTCCGTCAATTAAATGCGAAATTAGGCATTCCAGCCTGCTTTAAACAATGTGATGAAGTGGATTTTGATGAATCAAAATTCCGTGATGTGCTCAACCGCATGAGTGCGAATGCGCACGCTGATCCTTGCACGCTGACTAACCCAGGCAAACCGACTGTAGCCGATGTTAAAGCGTTATATACCGCGGCTTACTACGGCACTAATCAGTAAAACAGCCAGTTAAAATGGCCAGCGGGCGGTGTTTTCATCGTCCGCTTTTTTATTACCGGAATTTTTTATTACAGGAACAATGCTACTATGCGACCGCATTAATTATTGAAATGAGGAATCATTGGTCGTGTGTCAAAACCACTGTACAACAGCCATTCAAGCGCCACAGACACAACTTGCTATCCATCTGCCAGATTGGATCAATGAATTAGTCGATTGGCAACAACCGCTGCATTCCGACGACGCAAAAATGGCACTTGCCATTGAGCTGGCCAAACAGAACGTCTTACGTGGCACCGGTGGGCCATTCGCCAGTATTATCATACACCGTGAAAGTGGAACACTGCTGAGTGTGGGTGTAAATCAGGTCGTAGCACAAAATAACTCGACGCTGCACGGTGAAGTGATGGCGATCATGCTCGGTGAACAACGTTTACAGCAATTTAGTCTGGGAAATCAGATTGACGAGTATGAGCTGTTCACATCCTGCGAACCGTGCGCCATGTGTATGGGAGCGATCTTGTGGTCTGGTGTTAAGCGTCTGGCCTGTGCCGCAACCGGTGACGATGCACGAGCGATCGGGTTTGATGAAGGCCCGGTATTTGAGCAGTCATACGATTATCTGCGTAATGCGGGTATCGAAGTGATCCGGCAGTTACAACAACCGGCGGGACGTGCTGTGCTTGAGCTTTATCTACAACAAGGTGGCAAACTCTATAACGGCGCTGCCGATTAGCCTTTTGTGGAATATTGAGACTATGCAACGTCGTCTGTTTTTTGCCATTCCAGCACAACAACTCAGCAGTGCCTTACAGCACAGCCAACAGCAGTTGCTGCCGGAAGGTTATCTAAAATCCGTGCCGGCGGAAAACTTCCATCTGACGTTGCATTTTCTTGGACTGCAGGATGACAGCATCCTGCCCTCGCTTTATCAGGCAACAGCGCAACTCCAAAGCCCAGCATTCACATTGCAATTAGACCGGTATGGCCTATTTCGCCATGCCCACTGTTTATGGCTGGGCCCACAGCATCCGGTGCCGGAACTTCGCATGCTGGTCGATCAATTAAGCACAGTATTGACCCAACTAAAATTGCAGGTCAGTGCTGATTATCGCCCACATATTACGCTGTTTCGTAATGCCAGAACGTTGCCAAATCAACCAGCCCCAACCTTGCAACTGCCTGTTTCTGAGTTCATTTTATATGAATCAGTGTCT
>CAIZDF010000463.1 GCA_903931645.1 uncultured Tolumonas sp. | reverse complement strand
GTGAAATAAATAGCGGGAAATAAAAAATAAATAGAGAGGAGAGTGGAATGGTCAGGGCAATTTGTTTTGATTTTGATGGCACGCTCGTGGACTCGGAGCATTTACATTATGCAGCATGGCAAGCGGAATTGCAGCCTTTTGGTTGTTCGCTGGAAAAGAGCCGGTACATGGCGCAATTTTCTGGCGTTTCAACCTATGCGACAGCTAAAACATTGATCCAGGATTACCAATTACCCATTGCGACAGAGCAATTGATGGCGCAGAAAACCGCGCGTTTTCTCTCTTTATTAGAAACTGAATTACCGACGCCTATGCCGGGTGCCTATGAGTTACTTCGTGATATGCAACAAAGTGAACTGGCGGTTGCCTTAGTCACCGGCTCATATCGGAAGGAAATCGAACCGGTGCTGGATAGTCTGGGGTGGCGCGAATTCTTCCCGCTGATCATTACCCGTGATGATGTACAAAATGCCAAACCACATCCTGAGCCTTATTTGACCGCACTGGAGCGATTGAATCTTTCTGCCGGGGAGTGTCTGGCATTGGAGGATTCGGCGACCGGTATTCGTAGTGCGCACGATGCCGGGTTAACCGTGTTAGCCATCACGACGCCACACACCAATCTGGCACACGATGTAGGCTACAGCGCCTTGTTTTATTCATTGTCAGAGGTGGGGGAGCATGTCAGACAATTGCTTTTGTCGCCAAGTCGTCACTGATGATGCGTCTGCGTTATCTGATTTATTAACGCAACTGGGTTATCCCGACACCGCAGATTTTATGATCAGCAAACTCAACGCCATAGCTAACGACGCGGCAGCGGCTTGCTGGGTCGCAGAAATAAATCAACAAGTGGTCGGTTTTTTATCGCTGCATATTATTCCACAGCTGGCACTGGCGGGTGATTTTGCTCGTATCAGCTATTTTTGTATCGATGAGACAGCGCGCAGTCAGGGCATTGGTAATGCGTTATTACAACAGGCGGAAGAGTATGCCCGCGAGCAGTGCTGTGATCGGATGGAAGTGCATTGTCATCAACGCAGAGTCGATGCTCACCGTTTTTATGTGCGCGAAGGGTTCGCAGAATCACCCAAATATTTCATTAAAATGTTGTAGTTCTTACCCAAAAACAGGTATTAGATCAGCAGGATAACAATAGAAAACAGGGGGAGTCACGGATGTTGAACAAACAGGTCAATTTTATCGTCGATAGTCAGGGCCATCGGGTGGCGGCTGTGGTGCCGATTGATATTTTTGATGAACTAATGACCCTGCAAAAAGCCTTGATGAGCAACAAACCCGGCGAACGGGAAATGTATCGCTTTCTGGTCAAAGATGCCGAAGCTAGCGGCTACCCGGTGGGGCAGCGTTATAAACCTGGTTTTATGATTGCCCAAGGCTCAACCGCAACTTTGGAACAAGCCGGCTCACTACGGCAGGCAGTGATTGATCTGCGCAATAACTTATTAGTGAAAGGTGTGTTGGTGCGTACGAATAACTGCTATTTATTTACCGATGATTATCTGTTTAACAGCCCAAGCCTTGCTGCCAGCCTGATTGCCGGTAATAACCGTAGTGGTCTGGATGCGTGGAGTAATGACACGGGGTTTACCCTGAAACAATCCGGTTATGGGAAAAAATAATCACTGATGTATATCGCCCGCCAGATGGGGTTCCTGCTGACCCGGCAAAGCCGGGATGTGGCAGAGCAAGCTCAAGTTGAATACTGGCTGGCGACGGAAGATGGCCCGGTTCGCTTAATTCTGGCTGGTGAACAGCTGAGTTTTTACCTGCCGTTGCGCGATAAAGAGCGCGCCTTAGAACTATTCCGCCAGCATCATCTGCATGGTCGTCTGCGCACCACAACTTTAAACACCTTTCAGCAAGAACCGGTATTAGCCTGCTGTTTTCCGACGTTATCGGCTTATCACCGCGCGGTTGAACTATTGCATTTACATCAACTGACCATCTATGAAAGCGATCTGCGTTTTGCCGATGTCTGCCTGATGCAGCGATTTATTACGGCAGGCATGCGCTTCAGTGGTCATTACCGGCAACGGGCCGGTTATCGGGAGGTAAAACTCACGGAACTTGAACCGGCCGAAGTGACGCCACATTTTCGCGTGTTATCACTCGATGTGGAATGCGCGATGGATGGCGAGCTTTATTCTGTGGCTCTGTTGCTGCGGGAACCGGATGGCCGTGAGATTTCGACGGTGATCATGGTCGGCACCGCCGAACCATCTGAGATGAACATTGAATGGGTGAATAACGAATACTCGCTGCTGCTGGCGCTGGAGCGTTGGTTGTTGCGTCATGATCCCGATATCATCATTGGCTGGAATGTAGTGAATTTCGATTTCCGGCTGTTATTACGTCGGGCCGAATTTCATAAATACCCTCTGCGTTGGGGGCGTGGGCAAAGCCTGATGCGTTGGCGCCCGTCACGCATGGATGATCAGCAAGGCCAGCTCATCTTACCGGGCCGGATGGTGATCGATGGTATTGATGCGCTGAAATCAGCCACCTTCCGTTTCGAGCGGTTTGGGCTGGAGTATGTTGCGCAGGAACTACTGGGACGCGGGAAAGCCATCCACGACCCGGATGATCGTATTGCTGAAATATCACGTCTGTTTCATCACGATAAACCGGCTCTGGCACATTACAATCTGGAAGATTGCCGGTTGGTGATCGAGATTTTTGATAAGTGTCATCTACTCTCGTTTTTGTGTTTACGCAGCCAGTTAACCGGGTTGGAACTCGATCGTTACGGTGGTTCGGTAGCGGCGTTTACTAATCTGTATATTCCGCGTTTACATCAGGCTGGGTTTGTTGCACCCAATTTACCGCACGGCGCAATCGCGACGTCACCCGGCGGTTATGTGATGAATTCGCTGCCCGGTTTTTACCATGATGTCTTAGTGCTCGATTTTAAGAGTCTGTATCCCAGCATCATTCGTACGTTTCATATTGATCCGCTGGCGCTGGTGCATGGTTTACAAGAGCCAGAAGCAGACACCATTCCCGGTTATGTTGGCGGGCGTTTTTCCCGAAAGCACCATATTCTACCGGGATTAATCGATCATCTGTGGCAAGCGCGGGAACAGGCGAAAACCGAGCATGATCAGCCGCGCTCACAAGCGATCAAGATCCTGATGAATGCCTTTTATGGTGTGATGGGGTCGGTCGGCTGCCGGTTCTTTGATCCCCGTTTAGCATCAGGCATTACCATGCGCGGGCATTGGATCATGCAGGAGTCACGAATTTTTATTGAGTCACATGGCTATACCGTCATTTATGGTGATACCGACTCTATTTTTGTCTGGCTGAAAAATCGGGTGAGCGCAGAAAAAGCGCAACAAATGGGGAAAGAGTTAGTACAGAAGATCAATCTGTGGTGGAAAGCAAAGCTACAGCAGGAATTTCAGCTTGAGTCGTGTCTCGAGCTGCAATTTGAACGACATTACCACCGCTTTTTGATGCCGACCTTACGTGGTACGGAACTCGGCAGTAAAAAACGTTATGCCGGTCTTTGCCATGAAAACGGCGAAGATAAGCTCATCTTTAAAGGCATGGAAACTGTGCGATCCGATTGGACGGAACTGGC
>CAIZDF010000462.1 GCA_903931645.1 uncultured Tolumonas sp. | reverse complement strand
CTAAAGTAGTTGGCCGTTCCATTGGTGAATTGAAACTGCCGCCAGGCGCAACCATTGGTGCGGTAGTGCGCGGTGATGAAGTATTAATTGCTCACGACACTACGGTGATCCAGCAAGATGACCACGTGGTAATGTTTTTGGTTGATAAAAAACATATCCCTGAGGTTGAACGTCTATTCCAACCAAGTCCGTTCTTCTTGTAGGCCATATGATTAACTTTAAACCTATCAGTTTTGTTATTGGCTTGACGTTGTCAAAACTGGCGCTGTTTATGTGGCTACCATTGGTGATCGCTTTTTCCAGTGGTACTGCTGGCACCGCTGAATTCTTAGCCTCAGCCGTGTTAACACATGTTGCGGCATTAATTTTTACCCGCGCCGGTTACCAGCAAGCTTTCCGACTGAGTGTCAGAGATATGTTTGTGCTGACGACACTGGTATGGCTGATTGCCTGTGCCTTTGCAGCGCTGCCCTTCTTGTTCCTCAGTAAACTCAGTTTTACCGATGCCTATTTTGAAGCCATGTCGGGAATTACCACGACCGGCTCTACAGTATTGCGCGGTTTAGACCATCTCCCACCAGCCATTCTGCTCTGGCGTTCCTTGCTGCAGTGGTTAGGGGGGATTGGATTTATTATCTTAGCGGTCGCAGTACTGCCGTATCTGAATATCGGTGGGATGAAACTATTCCAAATGGAATCATCAGATCGTGCCGAAAAAGATGCACCACGGATATCCGCTGTCGCGCGGAATATTCTGGGTGCCTATATTGGCCTGACGATCCTGTGTTGCATCAGCTACTGGCTCAGTAATATGAGTCTGTTTGATGCCATCAACCACGCCATGACCACCCTCAGTAGTGGCGGCTTTTCCACGCATGATGCCTCTATGGGCGCGTTTTCGGTTAAAGCACAATGGATGGCCTGCCTGTTTATGTTCTTAAGCGGTTTGCCTTTTATGCTGTACGTGCAAAGTATTCGGCGACGTGAAGGGTTACTTTTCCGCGATGCACAAGTCCGTGGCTTCTTTTGGTTGGTTGTTATCATCAGCTTGTTGATGACTGGGTGGCTTTGGTACCGCAATGTATTTGGTTTGGAGGATTCGTTACGAATTGCGTTCTTTAATGTGGTCTCCATTCTCACGACCACCGGTTTTGGGCTCACCGATTTCAGCACTTGGAGTAGCATGACAACGATCCTGTTTGTCTTTCTTATGCTATTGGGTGCTTGTTCTGGCTCAACATCCGGTGGTTTGAAAATATTCCGCATTCAAATTGCGGCAGCACTATTCCAGAAACAAGCTCGCCAACTGATGCATCCGGCCGGTGTATTCCCGCAGAAATATAACGGTCGTCCGGTTAATGATGCGATTGTCCGTTCCATCGTTGCGTTTGTTTTGAGTTATCTGGCCGTCATTATCTGCAGCGCTACGCTGTTAGGATTAATGGATATTCCACCACTCGATGCAATTTCCGGGGCAATGACTGAGGTGAGTAATGTTGGTTTGGGAATGGGGCAAGTGATCAACACATCTGGCAATTATGCCGCCATTCCTGATCCCGCAAAATGGGTACTGGCTGCGGATATGTTGTTGGGCCGATTAGAAATACTGACGATCGTGGTGTTGTTATTCCCTTCCTTCTGGAAAGACTAAAACTCACGGATCCACAGATATAAAAAAGCCACATGGTTTTGCATGTGGCTTTTTTATCAACCTAATTTTTACGCTTCGCTGACGGTGGTCACCGGAATTTCCAAATCTAACAAACCACACATACGCTCTTTATCTCGGACCAGATCATCCAGTGTAAATTCAGCCAAGACGCCCAAAAACGCACGCATCGCTTTTCGCATAATGGCCTGAAAACGGCAACCCGGCGCTAAACGACATCCTTCGCGCTGACAATCCAGCAGACAGGTGACATTCTCCATATCCGCGATCACATCACGCAGATTGATCTCCAGGCATGGACGGGCAAGACGGATACCACCATGTTTACCACGAATGGTTTCAATGTAGCCTTTCATACCCAGCTGATGCACAATTTTAACCACATGATTACGAGAAATAGTAAATCGATCAGCTACTTCTGTAATTGTGGATAATTGTTTTTCTGGCTGTAATGCCAAAAAAACCAGCGTCCGTAACGCATAATCCGTAAATAGAGTCAGCTGCATAATATATCTTTCTACTCGCTATGAATTCATTCGCCATCATTCAGACATTGTGTGTCATAGGATGAGAGAACAACGTTTATATATGTAATAATACAACCCACTAAGATTTTGCTTCTTGATAAAAGATCAATTTTTAGCGAAGTTACCCACACTTTTGTCGATTAACTGACAAAAATGGCAGTCGCCTTCTACTCACTAGCGAAAGAAATACACAGACCTATTATGTTGCACATTGCGCTGTATGAACCTGAGATCCCACCCAACACTGGTAATATTATTCGTCTATGCGCTAATACCGGCTATTTCTTGCATCTGATAGAACCCATGGGGTTCACTTGGGATGACAAACGTTTACGCCGTGCCGGGCTGGATTATCACGAATTTGCTGACATCAAGCGTCACGCTAATTTTGACGAGTTTTTGAGCTCGGTGGGTAATGTTCGAATTTTTGCCTGCACCACCAAAGGCAAGGCGTATCCGTCAGAAGCAGGTTTTGTCGCAGGTGATGTGTTGCTGTTTGGCCCAGAAACCCGCGGCTTACCAATGTCGATCATTGAAAGTCTGCCAGAGGCACAACGCTTACGAATACCGATGTTACCGCAAAGTCGCAGTATGAATCTTTCCAACGCGGTATCAGTATTTGTGTATGAAAGCTGGCGCCAGTTAGGTTTCTACGGCGCCATTTAATACATTGAACTCGCAGTGAGCCGATTTCCGACTCACTGTGTTATATCTCAATCACATCCAACTGCCGTTACGGATCACACCAACGGCCAAGCCTTCGATACTGAGCGCTTCTTGCGTCAGATCGACGACGATCGGCTGTAACTCTTCGTTTTCCGGCAATAAACGCACAACATGCCCTTTGCGTTCAAAACGTTTCACCGTCACTTCATCATCGCCTACCCGCGCGACAACTACTTGCCCGTTATTGGCTTGTGTTGTTTTATGCACCGCCAATAGGTCGCCATCCAAAATACCGATATCTTTCATGCTCATTCCCTGCACGCGCAGCAAGAAATCGGCATGAGGATGAAACAATGCACCGTCAATTTTATAGTGGGTTTCAATATGTTGTTCCGCCAGAATAGGCTCTCCAGCAGCCACACGGCCAATCAGCGGCAAGCCCAGATCTTCGTCTTCCGGTTCTTCATTTAACAACTGAATACCGCGCGACGTTCCCGGCATCATATGAATGACACCTTTACGAGCTAATGCTTTCAGGTGTTCTTCCGCCGCATTCGCGGACTTAAAACCAAGCTCGGAAGCAATTTCGGCGCGCGTCGGCGGCATACCAGTTTGTTGAACCGCAGAGCGAATAAGAGCCAATACTTCGGCTTGACGAGGAGTTAACTGCTTCATGAGATAAGCCTGTGTTTTTATACAGATAACTGTGAGTATATACAGTTATCTGTCACAAGCAAAGGGCATCGCGGTGTTTGATATCAGGAAGCGAGTATTATTCCGATAAAAACAAACATGCCCACCCAGTTATTATTCAGAAAGGCGCGAAAACACGCCTCTCGCTGACGATGGCGAATTAACCATTGCTGGTAAACAAAGAATCCGCTCGCCAGTAACAACAGCAGATAATAACTCTGCGAAAGTTGTTCCAACCAGCCGATCAGACACAACAAACCCAACGTCAGGCATTGCAATAATGCGATGTAATGCCGGTCATAACGGCCAAACAAAATCGCCGTCGATTTCACGCCAATTTTTAAATCATCATCGCGATCAACCATGGCGTACATGGTGTCGTAGGCAATGGTCCAGACTAAATTAGCCAAAAATAACAGCCAGGTGGTCAGATTCAAATGCCCGGCTACGGCACCATAAGCCATCGGGATCGACCAAGAAAAGGCCATCCCTAACACCAACTGTGGCAATGACGTTACCCGCTTCATAAACGGATAAATGGCCGCCAGCAGCAACCCACCGACAGAGAGATAAATCGTGAATTGATTCAGTTGCCACACCAAAACAAATGCAATGACGACGAGCAAAAAAAAGAACAGTAATGCTTGCGTGGTCGAAAGACGCCCAGCCGGTAACGGACGTGATGCGGTGCGTTTTACATACCCATCAACATTGCGATCGGCATAATCGTTGATCACACAACCCGCCGAACGCATAACAAACACCCCGGCAGTAAAAATGAACAATAATGAAAACGGTGGAATGCCATCCGCGGCTAACCACAAGGCCCATAATGTTGGCCATAACAATAACAAGGTGCCAATTGGTTTATCTAACCGGGCTAATTGCCAATACGGTTGCCATTGTGCGGGTAAAACAAAAACCATTGCTACACTCCATACATCGGGTGTTCAGGTAAAAAAACTTCCGTTAACGAGATCTGACAAGATCGAAACTGCAATCGAGAACGCCGTCCCCAAAGTGGTTGTATCGCCGAACAACCCCAAGCCGGTAATATCGCCAAGAAAGCTTGGCTCTGACTAAAATCCGCCACCTCAAAATGCCGCAAGCCAATGTCATTATTGGCAAACAGCAAGACGCCCAATGGCTCGGTTGACCAGTTAGATAACGTAGGCTCATTGGCAAGTTCTAATGCATTAACTACTGTTAAACCCCAGATCCAGGGTTGTTGTCCATCAGATAACAAAACTTGTCGCATTAACTGTGAACTATCAACGTAACTTGTTGTTTGCCAACCCGAGGTGAGTAGCTGCAATGACAGAGAGGCGGTATATTGTTGTAGTTTTGCGGTAAGCGATCCTGAGTCTTGCAACCAGTGCCTGTATTTTTCTGGCAACATCACTGAGGCCGCATCTGACCAGGTCAGCGCCTCGATATGAGTGACATCAGGCAGCGGATCGCATTGTCGGTGGATCGCGCTTGACGAAGTTGCGTTTGCCTTGAACAATTTGCTTATCACCGAATTTAACTGTCTCTCATCTTTCGGAAATCATTTATGAAAACGATATTACGTTTGTTTTGGCTAAGCTGCCTGCTTCCCTTTCTGGCACTGGCAGCTGAAGGCGGTGGCGAAGGTGAAGGCAAAGAAGCGGTTGATCCTAACAAACCCGTTATTTCCTATTTCTCGCTTGATCCAGAAATCATTACTAATTACATCACCGCCAACAACGAGATGGGATATATCCGCATCAAGATTGAGATCATGGTTAATACGCTCGGTGAGCTTGAGTTGGTAAAAAAACACGAGCCCTTGATCCGCGACACTATTAACGATGTTCTAGGCAAAGAAACGGTTGAACATATACGCTCACTTAAAGGTCGCGATCTTATCCGTCAGGAATGTCAGGATAAAGTGAATGAGCGTTTACAGAAAGAAACCGGCAAGCCCATTGTGCGCGAGTTAATCTTTACCAACTATCTTTATCAATAAATTGGTTTAATTGGCTTTAGGGATAGCACGATGGCTATCCCGCCACCCTTGAATTAACCCCACCAGCAAACCACCCAGATGCGCTAAATTCGCGGTATTCAATCCAAATAAGTTCGTGAACCCAACCACCAACCAAACCAGCATAAAGACAAACAGGCCGTCAGATACCGCAACCTGTGATTGATCTTCTGAACCACGCTCGCGTAGCCATAAATAGCCGATAAGCGCATAGGTAACACCGGATAAACCACCAAACTCCGCTCCCGACACCATGGCTTGTAATACATTCGGGATCAATGCCCCCGAGAACAACAATATGGCTAGTTTACCGGCACCGTAACGATGCTCAAGACGCCCGCCGAGATACCACCACCAAGCCAAATTAAACAGCAGATGTAAGACCGAAAAATGCAGCAGCACTGGCGTGATCAACCGCCAGACTTGCCCGCGCTGCCATGGCCACTCAAAGGATAATAGCGTTTCAACCGGAATGGCTAACCAATACAGCAGGAACACCCCAGCAGTCAGGACCGTCACTAGCAGCATCAGCGGCTGCGCTTGTAACATCAGCTCTGTTAATAACCCTGAATCGGTGGTGGAACGCCATGAACTCGGTTTTTCTTGTTGCCAGGCCGCTTCGCGATAACGTGCGTGATGCGGCTCACGAACAAATCGTTGTACTTCCTGTTCAGCCATAACGGCTTGTTTATCATCCAGCAACCACAACGCAACGCCGGTTTCTGAGACTTGCAGCTGACAAGGCATATGGCGGTTTTGCAGATAATCCGCCAGCATCTGTGCTAACTGAGGATCATTGAGTTGGATCAGTAAAATCATACCGTCGCCGTGAATGGATAAATTTGTTTCCAGCCTTCAAATCCACCGTCCACACTATAGACCGTCTGATAACCTAAGCTCACCAAATAATTCGCCGCACCTTGGCTACTGTTACCGTGGTAACACATGACTAACACAGGGGTTTCTTTGCTTACCTGTTCGACAAAAGCCGGTAAGGTATCGTTGGTCAGATGGAAAGCATTGTCGACATGAGCCGCATTAAATGATGCTGCATCACGGATATCAGTCAGACAAACGGAAGGTTGTTTCAGCAGCCTGGCTGCCTGCTCTAAAGAAATGCGGGTAAACTGAGTCATTCTTATCTCCTCGACGGAATGCCAACAGTTTACCCGATTGTTACAAAAAAGATCTGTTTTTGAAAAAATTAACCGCCCAGATACGCGTTACGTACCGCAGGGTTGGCCAGCAATGCGGCACCGGTATCTTCCAGCACGATACGACCCGTTTCCAGCACATATCCACGATCGGCCAGTTTCAGTGCCTGATTGGCATTTTGTTCCACCAGAAAGATAGTCATGCCGCGTTCTTCACGCAGTTGCTGCACGATGTCAAAGATCTGCTGGATCACCAGCGGAGCCAGACCCAGCGATGGTTCATCGAGGAACAGCAACCGAGGCTTACTCATCAGGG
>CAIZDF010000461.1 GCA_903931645.1 uncultured Tolumonas sp. | reverse complement strand
TTTCAGATGTTGTCGCAGCCACTGTGGCTGACCATGCAAATTGCGCCCTTGTTTTATGTCTTCAGCCACCCCGATTCACAACTCGACAGTTGGCTGGCTTACACCGGCATTAATCAAAATGGAAATGGCTTTAACTGGTTACTGTTTGGCAGCGCGTCAGCTGTATTACTGGCCGTCATTGCACAGTTGGGCGAGCAAGTCGATTTTTTACGTTTTCTGCCAGAACAAAAGAAAACCGGTCGTTTCAAATGGTGGTTGGCGATGCTATTCGGCGGGCCGGGTTGGATGCTATTTGGTGCCGCCAAACTCGCCCTTGGCAGCTATCTGGCGTGGCTGGCAATCCAGCATGGCTTCTACCCCACTGAAGCCAGTGACCCAGCACATATGTATCTCAATGCCTTTGGCTACATGACTGATAACACCAAGCTGGCGCTGCTGGCGGCGGGTGTATTTGTCATTATGTCGCAGCTTAAAATCAACGTCGCAAATGCCTATGCCGGCTCGTTAGCTTGGTCGAACTTCTTCTCTCGCCTAACGCACAACCACCCAGGCCGCGTAGTCTGGATGGTGTTTAATGTCGTGATTGCACTGTTATTGATGGAGCTAGGCATCTACCAGCTGCTGGAAAAAACCCTGCAAGTCTATTCCGTCTTGGTTTTGGCCTGGATCGGCAGCCTCGTTGCCGATCTCATTATCAATAAACCACTGGGATTAAGCCCGCCGGGTATCGAATTTAAACGTTCGAAACTGTATGACATTAATCCGGTCGGTCTCGGCTCGATGATCATTGCCTCATCGGTTGGAATAGCCGCTCACCTCGATGTATTTAATGAAGCCATTAAAGCGTTTGCTTCCTATATCGCCTTTGCCTTGCCGTTTATCACTGCACCGCTGATTGCATGGTTCACCAAGGGGAAATTTTATCTGGTCAATGCCAAGACTCACATTCATGTTCATCACGATCACGAACTGACCTGTTCGGTGTGTGAAAATGCTTACGAGTCGGAAGATATGGCCCATTGCCCGGTTTATGGCGGTCATATCTGCTCGTTATGTTGTTCACTCGATGTGCGCTGTGAAGATAAATGCCGCCCCAAGGCCACCATCCATGAGCAGATACACACCTTTCTGCATCCGTTTCTTCCCGATGAATTGCTGCACAAACTGTCCAGCCCCATCAGTCAGTTCATTATTGTGTTGACCATCGTCAGCAGTTTTATGGCGGCTATTTTCATGATCGCCTATAGCCAAATTCCTTCGCTGGCGCCGGATAACATACACACGATCACCGGGGGCATGTTCAAAGCGTTTGTGATGCTGCTGATCCCGGTTGGCATTATCAGTGGCCTGTTTGTGCTGGCGCGAAACACCAGTCGCAATGCCATCACCGAGCTGAAAGCCCACACCCAACTGTTGACGCATGAGATCAGTGCACACGAAAAAACCTCCCGCAAATTGGAACAAGCGAAAAAGTCTGCCGAAACTGCCAATAATGCGAAAAGCCGCTACCTTGCTGGGCTGAGCCATGAATTGCGCACGCCGCTGAATGTCTTGCTGGGTTACGCACAATTATTAAGTGACGACCACAAGCTGGATCACCAAACCCGTGAATATGCCCATATTCTCCGGCGGAATGGGAAACACCTCTCAGACCTATTGGAAGGGTTACTGGAGATCTCCAAAATTGAAGCGGGTCGTCTTGAGCTGCAACGCGTTGAATTTAATCTGGCGACCATGCTCGATGAGCTGGCAGAGATGTTTGCGATGGAGGCTTCCCAGAAAGGACTTGAGTTTGAATACATCCCCTGCGTGAATCTGCCCGTCTACATCGCCACCGACAAACAACGCTTACGGCAGATCCTCATCAACTTGCTGAATAATGCGGTCAAATATACGCGTGAAGGAAAAGTGACTTTCCGCGTCACCTACCGCAATCAGGTGGCACGGTTTTCCGTCCAAGACACCGGTATTGGGCTCTCCGAGCACGACATCCAGCAAATATTTAAACCGTTTGAGCGCATTCAAACGCAAAGCACGCACGCCATTCAAGGCACTGGGCTTGGGCTGACGATTTCTCATGCGCTGGCCAGCCTGATGGGTGGCGATATCTCCTGTCAAAGCCAGCCAGGTGTAGGTAGTAATTTCACGCTAACGATGATGATGTCGGCAGTCGAAAGCCCGGTCTCGATTCCGGTGCTGATTAACCAGAATATTACCGGTTATACCGGCGCACGACAGACCATTCTGGTCGTTGACGACATTGCTGACCAACGCAATCTGGTGAGCAACATTCTCACCCCTCTGGGTTTCAACATCTTACAGGCGAATGGCGCGGCTGAAGCGTTGAAAATGGCCGAAAATCACACCATTCACCTCTATATTCTTGATATTACTATGCCCGAAGTCAGCGGCTGGCAACTGGCGATCCAACTGCGACAAAAAGGCATCCGCAGCCCGATTATGATGCTTTCCGCGAACATTCATGAGCTGGAAAAAAGTAACGTGCTCGCCAAATATCACAATGATTACCTGAGTAAACCCATCTCGCGGGAACAACTGCTCACGAAACTCAGCAACTTATTACCCGTCGACTGGTTTTTTGCCGACGAGCCAGAAGATAAACCTGTCGTGGCCAATACAGATGCAGACGCTGACCCCTCAGCGATCCCTTCGCGTGAAGAGCTCACCCAGTTAATTAATTAACCTGAGATCGGTTTAAATCGGCATTATTGATGTCGGATCGCCAGCATTGATATTCAAAGCTGGCTTATCTTCTTTATGACAGTACGCAATCAGACCACCTAACAGATTAAGCATAA
>CAIZDF010000460.1 GCA_903931645.1 uncultured Tolumonas sp. | reverse complement strand
GGTGTGATGTTAGTTCCGTCGATCAGCTCCAATTTCGAAATTCATGTCTCTGATTGGCTGCAAACTAGTGCTGCTGGCCGTTATCCAACGTTACCAGAAGTGAAGAAGATCCAGGATATACCGCTGTTATGCATGTACAGCGAAGTCGAAGATGGCGATCTCTGTCCGCTGTTAAACAAACAGAGTAACGTGATACTGACGCAACTTTCTGGTGGTCATAATTTTGGTAAACGCTATTCGTTGATCACGAAAAAGATCCTACAAGCGATGGCACCTGCGATTCAAGTGCCAGCCAGCCCAGCCGTGCCAGCCAAGTAATTCAACAATATTAACGATATGAAAACAGCACTTAATGTGCTGTTTTTTTTGTCTCGCTTAAAATTTGCGGTGGAGGGATCGGGCAATCCAGACAATAGGTTAGCATCTGGAACAACTCGGCTTCATGATCAGATATTTTTCCATCGTATTCGATCGCTTTCACTATAGCCTGTAAGAAATTAAAGCGGATCGCTGGGCTGCTTTGTTGTAGCTGATCTAATGCCTTTCCGAGCACATCCTGTACGGGCAGCGGCTGTAATGTGAGTGCTGCTTGTGGTAATTGCGCAACGCCCGCTGAAAAAATGCGCGCAGTATCCTTGTCGTTATTGGCCTGATGAGCCAGATAACTGAGCCATTGTTCTATGGCGGGCATGACGGTGTTGATGTCCCGATATTTTACAAACTGACGCGCTTCATGACTAAAGTGCGGGGTCAGCTGATGGGTCAGCATGCGATAGAGTAACCATTCCGCAAACGAAGTTTGCTGGTCAGCTTGGATCAATTGCCAAAGCATGCGGTGAAATGCTTGATATTGTTCTGCTGTCAGCTCTTTGAGTGATGGGATCGCCAGCTCAACCAGCGCAAGTCGTAGGCCACAAGGAATACTCTGCTGTGTCAAAGCAGCAACCGCCGATGCCTCTTGCTCTAATAAATCGCGTTGTATTTGCCGTGTGGGTTGATCATCGGCTAATACAAGACGGTATAGCAAAAAACGCGCATCAAAGGGCGAACGAGCAGCTTTTACCAAGGCATCAGGTAATAAGGGTAACCACTCACTGGGCGCGGTCGTGTCATATAACACGGGTTCTGTCTCTGAAGGCTGCCTCTGGGGCTGATTATTTTGCGCATCTTGCACGACAGCGTTGGGTTTATCTACCGGCATAAGAGTCAGCGCGCTTTGTGCTAACAACAAGGTGGCCAGATCATCATTGCCGGCGGCTTTTAGTTGTACGGCTGCAGTAAATACAGATGGCAAAGGCGGTGGTGGTTCATCGGCCATTGGTTGTAGATTGGCATAATACATACCATCCCAATCGGGCTCTAAGCGCCGGATCCGCTCTTGTAAGGGGGGATGACTCGCCAGCCAGCCGCGAAAATTCTGCGATAATCCCTGGCTGAAAAACAGATGACTAAATGTTTCCGCCTGCGGGTGGAAGATCAGCGAGGCATAACGATGTCCGCCGACTTTTTTCAAGGCACTGGCGAGCGGCGCTGAATAGCGGGTGAATTGTACTGCGGAGGCATCGGCCAGAAATTCGCGCTGTCGATTCAGGGCCGATTTCATCAATTTCCCCCAAACAGTACCGGCGGCACCAAGTAACATCAGGGTTAAACCAAAAAAAGGTACGGCAGAACTGCTTTTGTTTGGCGAACCGCCTAAGCCATGATGATGTCGTCCTCGACCCGAGCCTTGCGATAACCAACGCCCGAGTTCGCCGAGAAACATCAAACTACCAATCAGTGCCGCCAATTGCTGATTCAACCGTATGTCACCATGCTGAATATGGCTAAATTCATGCGCGACGACCGCTTGTAACTCATCGCGTGTGAGATAACTAATTGCCCCCTGAGTGACTACGATGACTGCATCATTAATGCCCATGCCGGCAGCAAAGGCATTGATCCCGGGCTCTTTATCCAATACATACACACTCGGTACTGGCATCCCTGCAGCCAGCGCCATCTCTTCAACGACGTTTCGCAGTCGGTTATCGCCAGGATCTTGTGTATTTACGTGTACATAACGGGCACCTAATGTTTCAGCAACCACTCGTCCACCTTTACACAGGCTGGAATATTTCAGCAGCGTGATCAGCACTAAGGCGGCGAAAATGGTGATGTTCCCGATCACGTACCAATGCCAGAATGGACTATTGGTATCGATATGAATTACCTGATCGGTTAATTGCCACAAAAATAAACCTGCTAGCGTCAGCGCAGCAGATAAACTGATGAGTCCTGCGAAAAACAGAATGAGCAAGCGCGTGCTGAGCTTTTTTGCTTGATCCTGATAACGATAAAAATCCATGAATTATCCGTACTTAGAAGCTGACTTTTGGTGCTTGGCGGTATTCCTGCGGATTTTCTATTTCCAGTAATGACGCATCGGTCGTGTGACCAAAACGGTTAGCAACCAGAGTATTGGGGAATTGATTACGATAAATGTTGTATTCGGTCACGCTGTCATTAAATCCTTGGCGAGCGAAAGCGACACGATTTTCCGTAGCCGTCAGCTCTTCGGATAATTGCAGCATGTTTTGATTGGCTTTTAGATCAGGATAGGCTTCGATCTGCACATTCAGACCTTGCAGGGCACCCTGTAGTTGTTGTTCAGCGGCCGCTAATTGTTGCATTGCCTGTGAACTGCCTGGGGCTGCGGTTGCCGCTTTGAGCCCGGCCAGTGCCGCGTTACGAGCTTCGGTTACTGCCGTCAGAGTTTGGCTTTCATGTTGCAGATAACCCTTCGCTGTTTCGACCAAATTCGGGATCAAATCATAACGGCGTTTGAGTTGTACTTCGATTTGTGCAAAGCCATTCTGATAACGGCCTTTGAGTGTCACCAGTTGGTTATAAATAGAAACTAACCAGAATGTTACGAGCAAAAGCAGCCCTAACACCACCAGAAATCCGGTCATAAATTAAATCCCTGTTTTAATGCCTATGCTGTTACAGAGTGTAGTGCAGACGAGGGAGTTAGTCGCATCCTTTAATCAGGATGAACATGATGAGATCACGAAATGATGGACCGGGAGGCACAGAAGAGTTGGTTATCACTGGTCAGGGTAATAAGTCCGACCTCCCGGATAACAGAAAAGAGGGGAAGTGACCTTCCCCCTTTTAACGTACAGCAGCGTACTGCTAAGTCATACTGGATTATTGTGCTGGGGTAGCTGGTGCTACTTCAGCTGGAGCTGGTTTCATCATTTTTTTCTTAGCAGCGGCTTTGTGTGCTTTTTTCTTCGCAACAGTTTTGTGTACCGCAGTGGCTTTTTTATGCATTACTTTTTTAACTGCAGGTTTTGCTGGTGCAGCGGCTTCGGTTGTCGCAGCTGCAGACACTGGAGCGGTATCAGCTGCCGCAGCAGCGAAAGAAGCCAGACCAATAACACCAGCAACAGCAACAGCAATCAGTTTTTTCATATCGGTTACTCCAGTATGTAGTTATGAGTTATGGCCGTTTCGTTTGACCATGAGGAGATAATAGATCCGAGTTGTCTAGTGTTCAGTGTATGAATGGTATCGAGGTGTAACTGATTGTACAAATCATGTCGTCAGGCAACATGTCAGCCTGACGACACCGAGCTGGCGAATATTTTCTTACTATAAATTAAAGTGCTTCTAGGCGGGCATAAGCAACGACCAGCCATTTGCTGCCAGCGGTAGCGAAATTAACCTGGATCCGACTTTGCGCACCGACACCTTCATAATTCAGCACGACACCTTCCCCAAAGGTTGGATGAGCTACCCGTTGACCCAGTTTAAAACCGGTGCTGCTGAAGCTGTCTTGCAGACGTTCCTGACTAAAACGTCCTTGTGATTGTGCGCTGTTGCTCCAACTCACCTGAGTGCGTAAGCGGATCTCTTCCAGACAGTCACTTGGTAGCTCTTTGAGAAAGCGGCTAGGGCGGTTGTAGCTCTCTTTGCCATATAAGCGACGGCTTTCAGCATGGGTCAGATAGAGCTTTTGCATGGCGCGGGTCATGCCGACATAACACAGGCGGCGTTCCTCTTCGAGGCGGCCGGGTTCTTCGGAGCTTTGCTGGCTGGGGAACATGCCTTCTTCAACGCCGACCATAAAGACCAGCGGGAACTCCAACCCTTTGGCGCTGTGTAGTGTCATCAACTGCACGGCTTCTTCAAACTCATCCGCCTGCTTGTCACCCGACTCCAGCGTGGCGTGCGCCAGAAAGGCGGTGAGCGGGCTCATATCCAGATATTCTTCGGCGGGGCGGAATAAGCGGGTGGCGTTTACCAGTTCTTCTAAGTTTTCGATCCGCGATTGGCCTTTTTCACCTTTCTCGTTTTCGTAATGGGTCCATAAACCGGACTGGCGGATCACGCGGTCAACTTGCACATGCAAGGGTAATTCTTCGGTTTCACTTGCCAGTTGATTGATCAGCGCCAGAAAATGACGCACGGCACTGGCGGCGCGTCCGGCCAACACACCCTGTTCGCACAACTGCCACGCGGCTTGCCAAAGGTTCAGACTACGGTCACGGGCCGCTTCTCGGATCAAGCCTAAGGTACGATCGCCAATACCACGTGTTGGTGTGTTCACTACACGCTCGAACGAAGCATCGTCACTGTGGTTACTGACCAATCGCAGATAGGCGAGGGCATCTTTAATTTCTTGTCGTTCAAAGAAACGCAGGCCGCCATAGATGCGGTAGGGCAGCAACTCCTGCATTAAGGCTTCTTCCAGAATACGCGACTGGGCGTTATTGCGGTAAAGAATGGCGGCATCCAGCAGGCTGTTACCTTGCTCACGCCAGGCTTTCAGCCTGCCCACGATAAAGCGGGCTTCATCCACTTCGTTAAAAGCGGCATAAACTGAGATGGCTTCACCGGCGACACCATCAGTCCATAACTCTTTACCCAAGCGGGCGGAGTTATTTGCGATCAGCTGGTTGGCGGCTTTCAGTATGGTACTGGTAGAGCGGTAGTTTTGCTCCAGACGGATGGTCTGCACGTCAGCGAAATCCTGCATGAAACGCTGAATATTCTCGACCCGAGCACCACGCCAGCCATATATCGACTGATCATCGTCACCGACGATCATCACTTTGCTGCTGTCTCCGGCCAGCATGCGGATCCAAGCGTATTGAATGCCGTTGGGATCCTGAAATTCATCGACCAGAATATGACGGAAGCGTTGCTGATAGTGTTCCAGCAGATGCGGTTTATGCAGCCATAATTCGTGAGCCCGCAGTAATAATTCAGCAAAATCGACTAAGCCAGCGCGATCGCAGGTAGCCTGATAGGTGGCATAAATTTGCTGATAGATCCGGCCAACCGGATCAAATACATCAATATGATGCGGGCGTAATCCTTCATCTTTTTTGTTATTGATATAACCGGCGACAGCACGTGGCACCCACTGTTTCTCATCCAGATTCAGGTTACGCAAAATACGTTTCAGCAGGCGCAGTTGATCGTCACTGTCGATGATCTGGAAATCTTCCGGCAGATTGGCATCCAGCGGATGGGCGCGTAACAGACGGTGCGCCAGACCATGGAAGGTACCGATCCACATCCCACCGCGCCCAGCACCGAGACTGCTGCCCAGCAGACGCTCAATACGCCCACGCATTTCTGCCGAGGCTTTGTTGGTGAAGGTCACGGCCAGAATGCTATGCGGCGAAACTTGTTCTATTTGCAGTAACCAGGCAATACGATGGACTAACACGCGAGTTTTACCGCTACCAGCACCCGCCAGCACCAGCATGTTTTGTTGCGGGGCGGCAACCACATCCCGTTGTTTATCGTTCAGACCATCCAGCAGGTGGGAGATATCCATCGCAGCTCCAGAAATAGTGCGCCACCCGCGTGATTCAGGGGTGGGTTTTTATACAGTAAAAAGAGTATACCTGTTGTTACGCAGAGACCCAACAGACAAAAAAGCCGGGGCAGGCCCCGGCTCGTCGAATCAATCGATTTACACTTCGACCTGAACACCCATTTCCACCACACGGTCGGCGGGCACATGAATGAAGTCGTTGGTACGCAGTGAATTTTTGCTCATCCAAATAAATAAGGCTGCGCGTAACCGAGCGATGATAGAACGGTGAGATGGGATAAGCGTTTCACGCGATAGGAAGAAGGTGGTGTTATTCAGATTGAATGACATCCCTTTCATCGCACAACGACGGAACACTTCATTCACTTCTGGTGCTTCATGGAATCCATAAGTGACTGAAATTCGCCAGATATTATTGGGTAATTCTTTGATTTCTATATGCTGATCGGGGTCAACATAAGGGACATCCTGAGTACGGAACGTCATCAAAACGATGCGTTCGTGCAGTACATGGTTATGATTTAAATTATGTAATAACGCATGCGGAATGCCTTGTGGCGTTCGAGACAAATAAATAGCAGTGCCAGGAACTTTCGCTGGTGACTCTTTGTCCACCATAGTTACAAATGCTTCCAACGGCATGCTCATACGACTGAGTTGTCGTAATAGTAAGAAGCGTTCCCATTTCCAGATCGCCATCACCGCAAATGTTAGAGCACCAACTCCCAAAGGTAACCAGCCGCCCTCAAATACTTTCAACAAGTTGGCAGCGAAAAAAGGGATATCGATACAGAGTAGAGCGATCCCTAGGTATTTCACGACGATACGAGACCAGTCCCAATTATACCGTGCAACATAACATGCCAAGATGCTGGTGATTGCCATCGTTCCCGTTACTGCGATGCCGTATGCCGCGGCCAATTTGCTGGATTCGGCAAAAGTGGTAACGATAATCACGATGCAGAAAAACAGCAGCCAGTTAATAAATGGCATATAAATCTGACCTTCTTCCACGGCTGACGTATGCATAATGGTCATGTTGGGCAGATAACCCATCCGTACCGCTTGTCGGGTCATGGAATAAGCGCCGGAAATAACGGCCTGTGAGGCAATCACGGTCGCTGCTGTCGATAACAATACCAATGGTATTAATGCCCACGTTGGCGCTAATAGGAAAAAAGGATTTTCCAATGCAGTGGGGTCAGACAAGATCAGCGCACCTTGACCAAAATAATTCAGGATCAATGCCGGGGAGACCAGTGTAAACCATGCCAACTGAATAGGGTGTTTGCCAAAATGCCCCATGTCTGCATACAAAGCTTCGCCCCCGGTGACGGACAGAACTACGGCACCAAGAGCGATAAATGCTGTCGTTTTATACTGGATAAAAAAGTGAAAAGCCCATTTTGGGTGTAATGCGGATAATACCGTCGGATTCGCAATAATTTGCTTTAAGCCTAAAATGCCTAAGACTAAGAACCAGCAAACCATAATGGGTCCAAATAATCGTCCTACTTTTGCGGTCCCATGTTTTTGAATAAAAAACAGCATAAAGAGTACGACCAAGGAACAGGGCACGACGAACTCTTTTAAATTGGGGGCGATAACTTGCATCCCTTCAAGTGCGGATAATACGGAAACAGCAGGGGTAATAATGCTATCGCCATAGAACAATCCGCCACCAATGAGCCCTAATACTAATAATACAGTGGTCGTTTTAGGGTCGGTATTGCGGCCGGCTAGTGACATTAGGGTTAATATCCCCCCCTCTCCACGGTTATCTGCTCGCAGCACAAAAGCTAAGTATTTAAGCGAAACAATCAGCACTTGTGACCAGAAGATCAGTGATAAAAAACCAAAGATAACGGGTTGTGTGGGAGCTAAGCCAATATGCGGAGAAAAACATTCATGTAATGTATACAGTGGGCTGGTACCGATATCACCGTACACCACGCCGATAGCTGCCAGAGTGATCGCTGGCAGGGATTGTTTTTGATGTGCATCCATGAGTTTACTTGTCATCCTCAGCGTTCAATTCGGCCAAAATGAATGGCCGGCTGCTCAGTTTCTTGTTTAATGGGTGTCTCGGTTTGTGGCTGCTGATGTTCCAAGTTTTCCAGATAATCATGCACACGGAAACGCTTGTTATGTAGCGGTGATGGTGGTTCAGGTCGTGTTGCTGGTGGTTCTTCGGTGTAACCGGAAAAATCGTCACGATCACGATTCAGGCGTGTTTTGCTGCGACTTGGTTTGGTTGCTGCACGTTTAGGTGCAGATGCGCGCTCTGTTCGCGAGGTTGTTTTTTTAGCTGTGGTTGTTGGGGCAAAAAATGAGCGCAACAACCAGCGTAACGACAGAATACTGACCACAATAATGGCAACACCGACGGCAGCATAAACGCGCCCACTACCAATCGATGCTGATTCAATCAGTGGTTGCCAGTCGGGCTGAGCCGCAATACTTTTTTCCAGGGCATCAGGAAACAGCATTCGGGCCATAAATAAAATATCGGCCAGTAACGTAGTGAGCACACCGGTTTTGAATAGCCCGGGTACTAATAGCAGTAACACACCAGCAAGAAACAGCATGACGCCGCCACCAATAAACAGGGTATCGACGAATTCAGCGACTGGTTCGGCTGACGCGAGCGAAGGCAGCAGCAGTAATCCACAACTGAGTAGGCATTTTCTGATTTTGTTCATACAACCAAAACTGACTTAATTAAGGGTCTGTTATTCGGCGCAATACTAGCACAGAAGCAGTTATAAAGTGCATCGCTGGTGGAAAAACCAGCAATGACGATGGTGCGGTCGTTGTTGTAAAAAGAAAAAAGGCTTCATATCAATGATATGAAGCCGGTTCGGCAACACGCCGGAAAATACCAAAATAACCTGTTACCAGGTTAGAACCATCCTTTAACCGTTACGATTTAGTTTGGCTCCCTCATTTTGGCGATGACGATCCATTACTTCTGCTGCCAGCCACCACCAACAGCTTTAAATAAACTGACGCGGTTACTGAGCAAAGCTAAACGAGTGCTGACCAAACCTTGTTCGGCGGTAAAGAGAGAGCGCTGGGCATCTAACAGGGTCAGATAACTATCGACCCCTTTTTCATAGCGGCTTTGTGCCAGCTGATAGTAGGTTTTGTTCGCATCGACCAGCGCTTGTTGTGCCTGCAATTGTTCACGATAACCATCTTGCGCCACTAAACCATCAGAGACCTCTTTAAAGGCAGTCTGAATGGCTTTTTCATAGGTCGCGACTTCGATTTTTTCCTGCACTTTGGCAACATCCAGCTGTGCTTCGCGGCTGCCAAAATCAAAGATTGGCAGGTTGATACTTGGCTGGAATAACCAAGTGCCAGAGCCACCATCAAACAGTTTGTTCAACGATGAACTCATGCTGCCAGCATTCGCCGTTAAGCTGATGCTGGGGAAAAATGCCGCGCGTGCAGCGCCAATATTAGCATTTGCCGCTTTTAACGCATGTTCCGCTGCCAGAATGTCTGGACGACGAGTCAGCAGCGATGACGGCATATCGGCTCCCAGCGATGCCAGCAGCGTCAGATCTTGCTCTGGTAAACCGTTGGATAATCCGGCTGGAATATCGGTGCCCAGCAATAAACGCAACGCATTCTGATCGAGGGCCACTTGACGGCGATATTGTGCCAAACTGGAACGCACGCTTTCTAAATTACTGCGCGACTGGCTAACATCCAGTGAAGACGAGATCCCGGCTTCGTAACGCTGTTCAATCAGCTGTTAGCTTTGTTCATAACTTTTGGCTGTTTGTTCTGCCAGACGTAACAGATCGTGATCCGCCAACAGCGTCATGTACGCGGTCGCTACGTTGGCAACCAAACTGAGCTGGGTGCTACGTTGTGTCTCTTCCTGTGCCAGATATTTTTCCAAAGCCTGATCTTTCAGGCTTTGCACCCGACCAAACATATCTAACTCATAGGCACTGATACCTACCGTGGCGGAATCGGTATTACTGATTGCACTGGCGCCACCACTGTAAGTTCCAGGAATTCGCTGACGCGCCTGGTAACCTGTAGCGGTAATATCAGGCAATTGTGCTGCCCGTTGGATCCGATATTGCGCCTGATAGGCTTCTACATTCAAAACAGCAACGCGCAGGTCGCGGTTGTTTTGTAATGCAGTATCAATCAGTTTTTTCAATGCTGGATCTGTAAACACCTGTTGCCAGTCTGTTGCTTGCACAGCAGCTGGAGAAGTTTTAGTTGCATAATTAACAGGGATAGGCGCCGCAGGACGCAGGTAATCTGGCGCCAGTGAACAGCCTGTCAATAACAGGGATACTAACAACGCGATAGGGCGTTTAATCATGACGGTTCTCCGCAGAAGACGGTGCACGTAAAGCATGGCGATGCTTACTGAAATACTTCATTACGAGTACAAAAAAGCACGGTACATAAAAGATAGCAAGAACTGTGGCGGCGATCATACCGCCGGTTACACCGGTACCAATAGCGTTACGGCCACTGGCTCCGGCACCGGTACTGATCACCAAAGGTAACACCCCTAAAATAAAGGCCATCGAGGTCATCAAGATCGGACGTAAACGCATACGGGATGCTTCTATGACCGCTTGTTTGATGCCCATTCCTTTATCGAACAGCTCTTTGGCAAACTCTACAATCAGGATGGCGTTTTTCGCTGACAACCCAATGGTAGTTAACAATCCCACCTGGAAGAAGATGTCGTTAGACAGACCGCGCGTAGTGGCAGCCAACAAAGCACCGATGACCCCCAGTGGTACAATCAACATGACCGAGAAAGGAATACTCCAGCTCTCATATAATGCCGCCAGACTCAAGAACACGACCAGCAATGAAATCGCATACAATGCCGGGGCCTGACTACCAGAGACTTGCTCTTGATAAGACATCCCCGTCCATTCATAACCGATCCCATCCGGTAATTGGCTGATCAGTTTTGCCATCTCAGCCATGGCTTCACCACTGGTTTTCCCCGGAGCAGCTTCGCCGACAATTTCTACCGCCGACGAGCCGTTATAACGTTCCAGTCGGGGTGAGCCATAACTCCAGAAACCTTCGGCAAAAGAGGAGAACGGCACCATTTGCTGTTGCGCATTACGCACATACCACAGTTGCAGATGTTCTGGTTGCATACGGAATGGTGCATCAGCTTGCACATACACCTTCTTCACTCGACCCCGGTCAATAAAATCATTGACGTAGTTTGAGCCCCAGGCCGTCGATAATGTGCTGTTAATATCACTGACGGTCAGCCCTAACGCCATGGCTTTTTCGTAATCGACCCGAATATTGTATTGCGGCGTATCTTCCATACCATTCGGGCGGACACGAACCCAGGCCGGATCTTTTGCTGCCATACCCAGTAACTGATTACGCGCGGCGATCAATTTGTCATGTCCCAGGCCACCGCGATCTTGTAAATAAAGATCAAAGCCGGTTGATTGGCCTAATTCTGGAATACTCGGCATATTAAACGCGAAGATTGAGGCTTCTTTGATCTGGGAAAACGCCCCCATTGCGCGACCAATGATCGCGTTCGCAGAATTCTCAGCGCTCTTACGCTCGCTCCAGTCTTTGAATTTAACAAACGCCAGACCGGCATTTTGACCACTACCGGCAAAGCTGAAACCTGCGATAGTAAAGACCGATTCCACCGCCTGTTTTTCATTGTTGTAGAAATGATCGGATACTTTATCCAACACTTTCAACGTACGCTCTTGGGTCGCACCCGTAGGTAGTTGCACCATTGCCAGTGCGATCCCCTGATCTTCTTCTGGCAGGAAAGAGGTCGGCATGCGCATAAATAACCAACCTAAAGTAACCAGTAGTGCAGCATACACAACCATCATGCGACCACTGCGTTGGATCACGCGTCCAACCACTGTTCGGTAACGGCGACTGTTACGATCGAACATGCGGTTAAACCAGCCAAAGAAGCCAGTCTGAATGCCGTGATCACCTTTTTTCACTGGTTTCAGTAAGGTTGCGCATAACGCAGGCGTCAGGATCAAAGCAACCAGCACCGAAAGTGCCATTGCGGAAACAATGGTCAGCGAAAATTGACGGTAAATTGCACCAGTGGAGCCACTGAAAAAGGCCATCGGTACAAATACGGCAGATAAGACCAGTGCGATCCCTACTAAGGCGCCGGTGATCTGATCCATCGATTTTCGCGTGGCATCCAGCGGTGACAGCCCTTCTTCGGACATCACCCGCTCGACGTTTTCTACCACCACGATGGCATCGTCGACCAACAGACC
>CAIZDF010000459.1 GCA_903931645.1 uncultured Tolumonas sp. | reverse complement strand
TCCGATCTGGTGAACAACGCCGATCAGATCATTGCGATATTGCATATCGACGTTGATGCCATTCCCGTTCCCACGCAAAAAACGGTTTGATGGCTTACCAGTAATTTTCCATGGTGATGTGCCCCGGTTCCCGCCGGAGATTTTTTTTCAGCCCTTTTTGCTCTAAGGCATGAAAGGTATCTTTCACCATCGCCGGATTACCGCACAACATGGTTTGCGTGCAAGTTGGTGAAATCACCAAACCCGCCGATGCTTCTAACAAACCATTGTCCAGTAACGCCGGAATGCGCCCTTGCAGAATATCCGGGCACTCTTCCCGGCTTACAATCGGAATATAGCGAAAACGTTGTAACCATTGCGTCTTAAACGATTGGATCAGAGATTGATAGGTCAGATCTTCGCGCTCACGTACACCATGCACTAACACGATATTCTGAAAGCGCTGAAACACCTGTTGCTCGGAAATAATGGCCAGAAATGGCCCAATGGCCGTACCGGTGGCCATCATCCAGAGATCACGCCCTTCCGGCACTTCAGCTAACGTCATAAACCCACTGGCTTCATGCGAAATTTGCAATTCATCACCCGGCTGCAAATTAAAGACATGTGGTGATAGCCGGCCTTCCGGAATTTTGATCAGATAAAACTCGTGATATTCCGCTTTCGGTGGGTTTACAAACGAATAGGCACGGCCTACCCGTTCGCCATCAATGATCAGAGATAATTTACCAAACTGCCCCGCCACATATGGGGCTAAATCGGCTTTTACTTTGATCGAACAGAGTCGGTCATTCCAGCGAATGACCTCATGTACTCTTCCGTTTACCCAGTCTGTCATATACGCCCCTTACCCTAACGGAAATAAAAAGCATCAGAACTCAGATGTAACTGAATCGAGAACATACTTTATAGCTTAGGCTAATTTTCAGCCAACTGCTTTATCAACGCCATACTACGCGTGATATGTTGACCGCTAGTGACAAAACCCACTAATGCATCGTGTCGAAATGCCTGCCCAGTCAGACCGTTTTCATCTTCATCCAACTGCCAGATCAAATCATCACTGCGCACTTCGCCAGCTAGCTGTACCGGATAACTGCTGGTTTTCACATTGACCGGCATCACCGGCCATTGCACCCGCGTTTGTTCGCCAGCCAATGTTTTAGCCAACGCTTGCGCACTCACGGTGATCGGTTGCAAATAAGGTAACAACTGCCCATCAATTTCTGCGCAATCGCCCAGCGCATAAATATGTGGTGCGCTGGTTGCCAGCTGCTTATCAACCACAATACCTCGATTGATATTCAGCCCCGCGGCTTTCGCCAACGTAGTTCGTGAACGTAACCCGGCAGCACACACTACGCTATCAACCACAATCGATGTACCATCACTGAATGTCGCCAGCAGGCCATCACTTCGCCGATCTAATGCTGCCAGCGTCGTATTGAAGGCGAATTTACACCCGGCCTGCGCCAGCACAGAGTGCAGCCTTTCACTGACAAAATCAGGCATCAGCGAACACAGCAACCGCTCTGTTGGATCACACAAGGTGATCTGTTTTCCAGCCAGCAGAAAATCATTCGCCAGCTCACTGCCAATCAGCCCGCTGCCCACAATCAAGATCCGTTGGCTGTTCACCAATTGTTCCTGATATTGCTGATAATGTTGCAGACTGTTCAGCGTGATGATCGCATCAACCGCATCGCCACTCACGGGCGGCACCCACGCTTCAGCGCCAACCGCCAGCACCAGATCCCGATAGGGTAATTCCCGCTCTGCCAGTTGAATCACCTGTCGCTCAGGGTCAATGGCTTTAACCTGTTGCCCGGTCAGTAATAGCGCTTTTAATTCCAACGCAATTTCTTTCGCCGATTTTCGGATCAGATCCGCCGCCGACTGACGTTTACTGACCGCGTGGCTCAGCTGTGGTTTCGGGTAGTCGACACCGTCATCGGCGCAGACTATAACCAGTGGCGTGGCTGGTGCATGACGGCGAAATTGTCGCGCCAGTTGCAGACCGGCATAACCACTGCCGACGATCACGACCGGATGATGTGCTGCCATGATGGTCTCCTTTTACGCGGCTTTGGCGACAGTTTCAGTTTTCGGGTCGAAATCATCTTTGCCCATAAAACAGACCGGGCAGAGGAAACTTTCTGGCACATTTTCCCAAGCTGTTCCCGCTTCAACACCTTGATTCACTTCGCCTTCCGCCGGGTCATAAACCCATGAACAAGTGCGGCAAACCATAGATGGAAGTTCAGTTGCGATGGCCGTTTGTTTAGTTTCTGCAGTAGCAACGCCACCCAATTGTGCCACCAGATTTTTACCGTAGGCTTCGCATTCTTGCAGTGCTTCTTGTGTCGGACGCCATTCCACTTTGGTGCCTTCTAACGTGTTAAAACCACACTCTTTCAAACGCTGAGTAATACGATTTACCGCACCACCGTTCCAGCCATGGCTACCAAATGCAGCGGCGGTTTTGCCGGTAAAACGTAAACCCTGGATCTCTTCCAGCAACGCGGCGACCTGCGGCAACATCACGTTATTGATGGTCGGCGAACCGATCAAAATTGCTTTCGATTTAAATACCTGCGTTAACACATCGTTCTTGTCTGAATTCGCCAAATTGAATTGTTTGATTGTCACGGTTGGGTCAGCTTTGCGAATACCAGAGGCAATTGCTTCCGACATTTTGCGGGTACTTTCCCACATGGTGTCATAAATCAGCGTGATCTGATTTTCCTGATAAGAATCAGCCCATTTCAGATATTGTTCGACGATCTGCGCCGGATTATCGCGCCAGATAATGCCGTGTGAGGTACAGATCATGTCCAGTGGCAGATTGAATGACAGCACTTCATGAATTTTCTGCGTCACCAGTTTGCTGAACGGGGTCAGGATGTTAGCGTAATATTTAATACATTCGTTATGCAGTTCATTCTGATCAACCAGATCGTTATAGAGCTGATCGCTGGCATAGTGCTGACCGAACGCGTCATTACTGAATAACACCGCATCGTCGGTCATATAGGTCATCATGCTGTCTGGCCAGTGCAGCATCGGCGCTTCGACAAACACCAGCTTTTTACCATTACCCAGATCAAGGGTGTCACCAGTTTTGACAACCTGGAAATTCCAGTCTTGGTGGAAATGCCCTTTCAGCGATTTCACACCATTGGCAGTGCAGTAAATCGGTGTGTTCGGAATTTTCGCCAGTAACGCTGGCAATGCGCCGCTATGATCAATTTCTGCATGGTTGGCAATGATGAAGTCGATTTTCTCTAACGGAATTTCATTCGCCAGATTCGTCACAAATTCATCGGCATATGGGCTCCACACCGTATCAATCAACGCCACCTTCTCTTCTTTGATCAGATAACTGTTATAGCTGGAGCCTTTATGGGTGGAATATTCACTGCCATGAAATTCGCGCAGTTCCCAATCTTGTTTGCCAACCCAGTAGATATTGTTCTTAACGTGCAAAGTCATGATTTCGTCCTCAACATAATGTGCATCTCATATGCAGTGTTTGCATCTTAGTTTAATATGCATTTTAAATGCAAGTTATAAAGAATGACTTTTTGAACAATCAACAGCAATTGGCAATGCGCGTTAAGTTGTATAGAAAAAATTTACAGTGATCTCAATCTGATGGCTTACAAGGTGGAAGCCATCAAAAAACGAAGGAAGGATAAAAAGAGGAAAAATGAAAAACAGCTGGCTAAGCAGGATCAAGTGGGGTTATTTCAACCCCAGTCGTTTCGCCAGTTTATGCAAATTACTCGGATCAAGATCTAACCGTCGCGCTACATTGGCCCAATTGCCCTGACAAGCTTCCAGCGTCTGGCGGATCACCTGACGCTGATAACCATCTACGGCAATCTTTAGCGATACAGCCTGTTCGACCTGCGTAGCCTGCGGCAACAGTGTCTGTTCGGTTTTTGCTGAGCTGATCACGGTGGCATCCAGCGCCAGATGTTCCGGTTCCAGCGTAACAATCTCTGTTCTGACAGCCCCCCGGCTGACCGCCCGCAAAGCAGCTCGACTGATCACATGCTCCAGCTCACGCACATTACCTGGCCAGTCATAAGTGCATAAGGCCTGCTCGGCCGCCGGTGATAATCGTAAGCTGCGAAAACCAAGACGGGCGCGGTTTAGCTCCAGAAAATTTCCGGCCAGTAGCAACACATCGTTACCACGCTCTCGTAGCGGTGGGATCGGCACCGGATACACCGATAAACGATGATACAAATCAGCCCGGAATTGCCCGTCCCTTACCTGTTCATGCAGCTGACGATTGGTTGCCGCAATGATGCGCACATCGACTTTTCTCGGCTGATCCGCACCGAGTCGTTGGATCTCACCATTCTGTAATGTACGTAATAATTTAGCCTGCACCATCAGCGGTAATTCACCGACTTCATCGAGAAACAACGTTCCGCCATTAGCCGCTTCAAACCGGCCGGGGCGATCGCTCATGGCACCAGAAAATGCGCCTTTGACATGACCAAACAACTCACTTTCCGCCAGTGATTCCGGCAACGCAGCACAGTTGACATGGATCAGCGGTGCATTGTGTCGCGGCGATTTACTGTGTAACCGGCGAGCAAATAGCTCTTTTCCCACACCAGTTTCCCCCAGCAACAACACCGGCAATTCAGAATTAGCGACCACATCCAACTCATGCAGCAACTTCAACAAAATCGCACTTTGCCCGATGATTTCGCCATCATTGGCATTTTGTTCATCCATCAATAACGTTTCAGAAACTCGACTGCCCGCACGCAACGCCCGGATCTCTTCTTCCAAACGACTCATGCGCACTACGGCTTCGGCGAGAAAAGCACTGTGTGCCAATTTATCGGCCGCCTGATCGTCAAACGCCGCCCCATCAAACGCATCCAGCGTTAATGCACCCCACAATTGTCCTTCCAGATACAAGCTGATCCCCATGCAGTCATGCACGGGCAATGGCAGCCCGCGTTGTGAATCCAGTAAGCCATCATACGGATCAGGTAACGGACTTCCCGGTTCAAAGCGCACTGTTGAACGGCTGGATAAAATAGCCGCCAAACGAGGGTGCTGCGCCACAACAAAACGGCGCCCTAACGTTTCATGCGCCAAACCATCCACCGCCACCGGGCAAAGGCAATCACCATCTAATTTCAGTAGACCAACCGCGCCGCAACCAAAATGAACACGTATCGCGGAAACCAGCCGTTCCTGCCGCACCGATCGCGGTAGCTCAGTGGTGAGATCAAGTAACAGTGACGCATCAAACATGGTAATTATCACCCCAAATGGTTTATTTAACCCTATCAGTCAATGGTAAAAAAAACCATAAAAATTAAATATCTATATTTTTCAATGTATTAAGTTTAGGCACGATCTCTGCAATAGATTGATCGAGATCAAACTACCCTATTATCACCTAAGGAGAGCCACCATGGCCTTACTCGAACAAACTATCGCCAGCATCGCTTGTGAAATTCCTGGTGCGACCCGTGTATTCCACAAATTCAAACTAGATTTTTGCTGCGGCGGCCAACAACCGTTAAAAGACGCCATCGCTCAGCGTAATCTCGATGCTGCGTTAGTTGTGGCTGAACTGGAACTAGTTCAACAGTTACCGAGTGACGAAACTGACTGGCGTACAGCGACACCTTCCGCCCTGATTGATTTTATTCTGGAACGTTTCCATGCCCTGCATCGCATTCAATTACCGGAATTGATCCGTCTGGCGCGTCGTGTTGAACATGTCCACTCCGATAAACCAGGCTGCCCGCTAGGTCTGGGTGCTCATCTGGCGAACATGCTGCAGGAACTCGAAAGCCACATGCAGAAAGAAGAGCAGATCCTGTTCCCTATGCTGAAAGAAGGTTTTAACAACCCGGCGCAAGGCCCGATTGCCATGATGCGTTTTGAGCATGAGCAACACGGCGAAGGTTTAGACGAACTGATGCGTCTGACCAATGACATTACGCCACCAGTAGGCGCTTGTGTGACATGGCGTGCACTGTATACCGGCCTGACACAATTACGTGAAGACCTGATGCAACATATCCATTTGGAAAACAACATTCTGTTTGCAAACGCTACCGCACAGCAATAACCAGTAACTG
>CAIZDF010000458.1 GCA_903931645.1 uncultured Tolumonas sp. | reverse complement strand
TGCAGCGGATCAAACCGTTCCTGCGTGAAGATACCCGCGTTGCCTGGGCGACTAAAGGTCTTGAGCCAGAACATGGTCGTCTGTTGGGGGAAGTGGCACAAGAGATTTGAGGTGCGCAGATCCCGCTGGCCGTATTATCGGGGCCACCGTTTGCCCGTGAACTGGCAGCCGGAATGCCGACCGCTATCGCGGTGGCAGGAACGAATGACCAGTTTACAGCTGACATGTCAGCACTGATGCACTGTGGTAAATCATTCCGTGTGTATTCCAATCCTGATTTCATCGGCCTGCAAATTGGTGGCGCGGTGAAAAACGTGATCGCGATTGGTGCCGGTTTGTCAGATGGTTTAGGTTTTGGTGCCAATGCCAGAACGGCCTTGATCACGCGCGGACTGGTTGAACTGCAACGTCTGGGTTTGTCGCTCGGCGCGGATGCCAAGACCTTCATGGGTATGGCCGGACTGGGCGATCTGGTGTTGACTTGCACCGATAATCAGTCACGTAACCGTCGGTTTGGTCTGGCCTTAGGGCAGGGCAAAACGGTGGAACAAGCCATGACTGAAATCGGTCAGGTGGTTGAAGGTTATCGCAACACTAAAGAAGTTCGTGCACTGGCTGCCCGACAAGGTGTGGAGATGCCAATTTGTGAGCAGATTTATCAGATCTTGTATCAGGGTAAATCAGCGAAAGATGCCGCATTAACACTACTGAGCCGGGATCAGAAAGGCGAATAGAGATAGTGGTTTAGGTATTTCCAGATAAAAACAACGCCAGCAAAGCTGGCGTTGTTTTTATGCAACACTGCACGCAGTTATCAGTAGAACGAGTGCTCACCGCGGGCATGTTCTGTCGCATCTTTCGCGCCAGTCAGTTCGCCAGGGAAACGTTCCAGCAGTTGCTTCTCAATCCCTTCTTTCAGCGTCACATCGACCATTGAACAACCATTACAGCCACCACCAAATTGTAAAATGGCAATGCCGTCGTCAGTGATTTCAGTCAGTGTCACTTTACCGCCATGGGCGGCAAGAGACGGGTTTACTTCCGACTGCAAAACGTATTCAACACGATCAGCCAGTGGCGCATCATCAGGCACTTTACGCATTTTGGCGTTCGGTGCTTTCAGTGTTAGTTGCGAGCCCATCTGGTCACTGATGAAATCGATGACCGCATCAACCAGAAATGGCGCGCTATTGGGATCAATGATGGCGTCAAAACCGCTCAATGGTAAGCGAGTATCTTCGGGCTCTACTGCATCCGGAGGACAGTAAGAGACGCCACATTCCGCATTGGGGGTGCCCGGATTCATAACAAATACACGGATATTGGTGTTTTCCGTCTGCTTTTCCAGCAGTTTGCGGAAATGAGCCTGAGCGCTTTCGGTGATTGTGATCATCGCCATCCTCTAATCCTGACTAAATAACTAGGGTATTATAATACGCCGCAAAATGTATATGACACAATACTTATTCACCGCGCAGTTGCGTCCGACAAATTGCCCAGACATCGACACGTTGGCATCCGCTTTCCTTCAAAAGTCGTACCAGTGCTGTAACGGTAACACCCGTGGTCACCACATCATCAAGCACAGCCACATGTCGATAGGTATGTGGCTTGATAATAAAGGCATTATTCAGATTTGTCTGTCGTAATTCACGAGAAAGACCGGCTTGTACTTTGGTGGCTCGTGTTCGTGTTAATAAGCGGTTATTGCAGGGAATATTCAGTTGCTTTGTGATAGGGCGCGCGATCTCCTGCGCCTGATTGTAACCGCGAGACCATTGACGTCGCCAATGCAGTGGAACTGGCAGGATCACTTCGGGTTTGGGTTCCTCTGCCGGATAGAGTTCTGCCAGCATTTTGCCAAACAAAGTTGCGGGTAATGGTTTGTGTTGATATTTCAGCTGGTGGATAAGCCCGGTTAAGGGAAATTCAAAGTCCGCGAGAATATGCAAAAAATCCCATTCGGGCGGTTGTAACAGACAATGACCACAGATGTCATTACCGCCCGTCAGCGGTGTGCCACACAAACGACAGTGATGATCGAGCAATGGCAACTCTTCGGCACAATAGCGACAAAGTAATGGCTGTGTAGTGGGTTGACGACAAAACAGACAAATACCATATCCGGCAATATGGAGATGTGTGGAGATGGCTCGTCGGAGAGTAGTGAACATGCGTGATAAAACAATGAGAAATGAATAGATTACTGTAATAAAAAGGGCGCCCTGAGGCGCCCTGATAGATTTGCAATCGTCTTAGTTATTGTAAGCACGTTCGCCATGAGAAGTCAGATCCAGACCTTCGCGTTCTGCTTCCACTGGAACACGCAGACCAACCAGTTTATCGATGATGAAGAAACCAACGATAGATACCAGACCAGACCAAACGATAGTAGTGATTACACCGATAGCCTGAATTTTAACTTGTGCAGCAATTGAGTATTCTGGAGATGCAGCATTAGCAACATAATCCCAAATGCCGACGCCACCCAAGTCTGGAGAAGCAAATACACCAGTCAGGATCGCACCTAACATACCGCCAACACCGTGCACACCAAATACGTCCAGTGAGTCATCAACATTCAGCAGACGTTTCAGGCCATGTACACCCCACAGGCAGACTACGCCAGCCAGTGCACCGATCACCATGCCGCCCATCACACCAACGTAACCACAAGCAGGTGTAATCGCAACCAGACCGGCTACCGCACCAGAAGCCGCACCCAACATGGATGGTTTACCTTTTAGCGCCCATTCAGCCATGGTCCAAGTGAGTGTGGCTGCTGCAGTAGCAACCCAGGTGTTTACGAATGCCAGAGCAGAAGTACCGTTGGCTTCCAATGCAGAGCCAGCGTTGAAACCAAACCAACCAAACCACAGCAAACTTGCACCGATCATGGTCATTGTCAGGCTGTGTGGCGCCATTGATTCGCGACCAAAACCAACACGTTTACCCACAAAGTAAGCACCGACCAAGCCCGCAACCGCTGCGTTGATGTGAACGACAGTACCGCCTGCGAAGTCTAATGCGCCATGTTGGAATAACCAGCCTGCAGTTGCATTGGCTGCATCAGCTGCGGCAGCACTGGTATATGCATCTGGACCAGTCCAGTACCACACCATATGTGCCATAGGAACATATGACAATGTGAACCAGAACACCATGAACAGCAGTACTGCAGAAAAACGGATACGTTCAGCAAATGCACCCAGAATCAGACAGCAGGTAATAGCTGCAAACGCGCCTTGGAATGCGACATAAATGAGCTCGGAAACACCGATCCCTTTATTGAACGTTGCGGCAATCGAATCAGGTGTAACACCTTTCAGGAATGCTTTACTAAGCGAACCGAAGAAAGCGTTACCTTCAGTAAAGGCCATACTGTAGCCATAAGCTACCCACAGAATGGTTGCAAGACTGAATACTACTAGTACCTGAATCAGTACTGACAACATGTTTTTACTGCGAACTAAGCCGCCATAGAAAAGAGCCAGACCTGGAATCGACATTAAAATAACTAATGCAGATGCCACCATCAGCCATGCGTTATCACCTTTATTTACTGTATCTACTGGTGCCACTGCAGCAGCAGGAGCGGCTACGGCAGCAGTAGCTACTGGTGTTGCAGTGGCAGCCGGTGCGGCTACTGCGGTTGAAGTAGTTGGAGTGGCAGGTGCATCTTCACTCCATGCTGGTGTTGCCAGCCCGAAAGCTCCCACCAGCGCCAAGATTGCAAACAATCGTTTCATTGTAGATATCTCCCTGATAATACCGTGTCCTGATCTCGACAGACGGAGGTCTGAGAACTCGTTGGTCGGACTAGTATGTCGCTAACCTGATACTTACATCGCAGGAATTATGCCAACCTGGATCATATATAAAATGGCTCAAAAATAGGGTTCTTGCCTGCCTTAAGGGCAAAATGGTGCATTTGATGCACATTAATGAGGCGTGGCGGGATTTCTTAGTGCTTATTTGGTGCATAAAAAATGAACAGCTTTATCTGGTGCACAGACATGGCGGCTATTCTCTTCGCAGTGACTGTGGTGAACGGTTATCATAGCTTTGCAGTCTATTGTGAGTAATAGAGAAAAGAACAATGTATATCGAACGTATCGGGCAAGGGCCAGATCTGGTGTTGCTACATGGATGGGGCTTAAACAGTGCAGTATGGCAAGAAATCGTGCCACTACTTGCTCCGTATTATTCTTTACATTTAGTAGATTTACCCGGTTTTGGCTTTAGCCAGCACACGATTGTGGAAAGCGCTGACCTATCGCTGTGGAGTGAAACGGTATTACCGCATTTACCCGCGCAATTTAACTTACTGGGCTGGTCGATGGGCGGGCTGATCGCATTACGGATGGCGTTGGATCACCCAACACGTATCAATCGATTAGTCTTGAGCGGCAGTTCACCCTGTTTTCTACAACAAGATAACTGGCCGGGGATTCGCCCGGATGTGTTATCAGGGTTTAATCGTGCACTACAATTAGATACCCGTAAAACAATAGAACGTTTTTTAGCGATCCAAGCAATGGGTAGTGAATCAGTTAAAGAAGACGTAAAGCGCTTAAAAAGCTGGCTACAGCAGCGACCGGATGCTACATCTGCCGCGCTTAAAGCGGGATTACAATTACTGGAAACGGTTGATCTCAGGTCTGAGCTTTCTCAGCTGAGTTGCCCGGTACTGAGCCTGTATGGCCGTTTAGATAGTTTGGTTCCAGTTGCCGCAGTAGCCGAAATTGAAGCTTTGTTGCCTCGTAGTCATTCAGTGATTTTTCCGCACGCAGCACATACGCCATTTTTGTCTCATCCGCATTTATTTATAGAATCATAACACCAATTTATTGATTGAAAAATGTGCGACAAATGCTGTTATTCTCATCATTTGTCATCGATAATTACTTTGAGTTGATCTGTATGTTTCGAGGATGTTGACCGTATGAATATAAACAGTGCGTTTTCATCTGGCGTGCTTGGTTTGCAAAAAGCAACCTCACAAATAGATGCCAGTGCCAGTAAAATTGCGCAGCAGACTTTGCCATCATCAGATCAAGGAGCGTCAGTTTCACAACAAGATGCGATACCTGATTCGTTAGTACAACTTAAAATGGCTGAAATTCAGGGTAAAGCGTCTGCTGAAGTGATCACGCGTTCTGATCAAATGATCGGTTCATTACTCGATATTCACGTCTGACAATTATGAATATTGCACCGACCTATCCCAATTTAGTGCCTTTGGCACAACAGCCTGCGACAGAAGCCGCGCGGCGGGATAGTGCTTTGCGGGAGCCCATTCCTC
>CAIZDF010000457.1 GCA_903931645.1 uncultured Tolumonas sp. | reverse complement strand
TGCCCAACGCCCATCACAATGCCCATTTGCCAGAGAATTTTTCCACCCAGCATAAAGAAAATAAGTGAAGCCACATTCGATGTGAAATTCAATAATTTGCTATATGCCGTTGCTTTCGACAGATTAAAGCCAGCAAGTGAAACAAAAGCAATAGCAAAGAATGAGCCGGTTCCTGGGCCAAAAAAGCCGTCATAAAACCCCACACCCAACCCGACCAACAAACAAAACAGTGAAAACTTGATCCGCTGTTGGCGATCTTCCTCGCCAATGCGCGGAGAAAACATGAAATACAGGGCAAAACCGATCAGCATAAAAGGAATGGCTTGTTTTAATGCCGACGGGTCAATTTGCTGAACCAGCAAGGTGCCCAACGCACTACCAATAAAGGTAAAAAAGATGCCGTTTCTGATCAGTTTCAGATCAATATAACCTCGGCGTAAAAAATAGAATGTGGCGGAAAAACTGCCAAAGCTACTTTGTAATTTATTGGTAGCCAACGCCTGAGCTGGCGAGATCCCCACACTCAATAAAGCGGGTACAGTTAATAATCCACCGCCACCGGCAATTGAATCGATAAATCCGGCTGCAATGCCACAGAAAGCCAGTAAGATCAGGGTTGAAAGCTCTAATTCCATGATAATTATGATAGATGTGGAAAAGTGATCATCATCACACAGATAACTGTCTATTTCTATCTTTGCTGATTTGCTATTTCAGCCTTCATCTCCTACTCTGTCGGCTTATTTTTATATGGCAGAACATGAATCAATATGTCCCAATTTCAATCCAAAGACCCGCTGCATGGCGTGACGCTGGAACATATCGTTACAGCACTGGTAGCTCATTATGGCTGGGATGAGTTAGGTCAGCGTATCGACATCAACTGTTTTCAAAATGAGCCGAGTGTTAAATCGAGTCTCAAATTTTTACGTCGAACACCTTGGGCCAGAGCCAAAGTAGAAGATTTGTATGTATTAACTCAAAATTCACCTTGGGTTAAAAAAGAGCCAAACAAAGAGTAACAACCATGTCTGATTTAATGTATCTGAATGGTTACCCCGAACAGTTACTGCAACAAGTCCGGCAATTGATCACGAAGCAGCAATTAGGGGATTGGTTGGCAAAACGTTATCCGGAACGACACGATATCCAGAGTGATACAGCACTGTTTGATTATGTTGCTGAACTCAAAAATCGTTATATGCGTAACGTTTCCGCCATTAGCAAAGTTCGGTATGACAGTAAATTATCGGTCGTACATCATGCGCTAGGTTTGAATGTACGAAAAGCACAGCTGCAAGGCAGTAAAATAAAGCGGAAACATGACATCATTATTGCCAGTGTTTTCCGGGAAGCGCCACCGGAATTTTTACGCATGATAGCCGTACATGAGCTGGCACACCTGAAAGAAACTCAACACGATAAAGCGTTCTACCAGTTTTGCACTTATATGGAACCGGCATATCATCAGTTAGAATTTGATTTCCGCGTGTTTATGACTAACCGCGATTTGATTAAGAAGACACAAAATACCGAAATCTGATTTTTCCGCTACAATACACAAAACTGTATTCATCCACTCAAATTGGACAAATTAATATGACAGATCACATCGAACAGCACATCCCAGAAAATTTTATCACCGAAGTCAATGATAATGGTGTTCTTTGGGGGCTGCAGTTTGAAGATGAATGGGTGGTTTGCGACTCACAAGACGATGAAGCTGTTGATGTCTTACCTTTGTGGTCATCTGAACGTGCTGCGAAACTCTTGTGCTGTGATGAATGGAAAGAATATCAACCAGCTGCCATTCCATTGGACGAGTTCTTCGACGAATGGGTTAATGACCTACATGCTGATGGTGTATTGATTGGTGTGGAGTGGGATGAAACCCTGAGTGGCGTGGAAATGGATATTCTGGATTTCGCGCGCGTACTGTCTCATTTCGAGTAAACGCCCAAATTTGAAGGGGAAGACACACTTCCCCTTCAACTGTTGACTCAAACTTAGCAATTAAACCGATGTTTGTTCTTCTGCTGTTATCACTTCTTTTTCCGGTAACTGACTAATTACTACACCAACAAACACTGCCGCACACGCCAGACATTGCCAGAAATTCAGCCGTTCATTCAATAACCAGAAAGCCAATAACAGGGTAAAGACGGGGATCAAATTAATATATGCCGTGGCTAGTGACACTGGCACTCGGCTAATAGCCCAGTTATACAGCCAATAGGCACCGATGGTAACAATCGTTGCCAAATAGATGAAATTCCCCCACTGAAATAGCGGAATATTCGCTGGCATATCATGTTGTAAAGCCAACGGGCCAAAGAAAATAGCGCCGACAAAAGCTTGAAATGATGTCAGCACCAGAGCGGAATAGCGCGTTGATAATTTCCGGATCGATGTCGAGTAAACCGCACCACATAACATTGCCATAAATTCCAGTGTATTTCCCAACAATGGATTGCTGGCTTGCTCGCCATTTTGAGCTGCCATACTTAACCCTGAACAGCCAAGGATCGCGATAATAAACCCAATAATCTGCGGTTTCCCAATGCGCTCTTTTAGGATCAGGAATGCAGCCACAGAAGCCAGTAATGGTAATGTCGCGGTGATCACGCCCGCTTGCCCAGCAGTGGTGTATTGCAACGCCGATGTTTCAAATAAGAAATATAAACAGGGTTCCGCAATACCCATTACCAGCAGCCAGCGCCAGTCGCCGGCTTCATAACGAAACTGCAAAAGCTTCTTACCAAAAAGCAAAAAACAACCACTGGCAATCAACATACGGATAAATACAATCTGTGTCGGATGAAAGTAATCCAGCAGATATTTCAATGAGATGAATGCACTGGACCAAAGCAGCATGGCAAGAGTAAGTGCCAGCATCGATAAGCCACCCAAAATTACCTCCTGGAAACGGGGCTAAAGAGAGCAAAGTCTAGCCATTCAACGTAGTAAGAGCCAGAAACCCTTGTGATTAAGGGTTGTTAAGCATCCGGCATACTAAGATAATGTGCGCGCTTGCAAGCTGAGGTATGAATTAT
>CAIZDF010000456.1 GCA_903931645.1 uncultured Tolumonas sp. | reverse complement strand
ATAAGTTAAAGAAAAATAATCCGAAATTTATAACGCCCCACAGGATGAGTAGGTTAACCGTAGCAAGACCGAGCGCTGTAGCACTGAAATATGGGAAAAAGAAGAAAACTCGAGCTGTAATCAAAAAAAGAACTGCCAGCAAAAAATTGGAAACTGGTCCGGCAAGGGAAATCAGAATTTCATCACGATGCTGATGCTTCAAATTATCAGGATTGAAACTTACTGGTTTCGCCCAACCGAACCCAGCAATCAAGATCAAAATAAAACCAAGTGGATCAATATGCTTTAGCGGATTGAACGTCAAACGACCATCATTTTTTGCCGTCATATCGCCCAGTTTGTATGCCATATAGGCATGCGCTAATTCGTGTATCGTCAATCCAATGATAATTGCCGGTAAAGATTTAAGGATCCAGAAAAAATCGAAATGCATTTATATGTTTCCCGATCTGAAAACCAGCCAAAAATCAGATTGAATGTTTCAGCTGGTTTGGTGCGAAAGTAACAAAAACAAGCACAAAACTTGTTCTCTGCCTTTATGCTAGTCGGGATTTCACCTTACTGGAGAATATATATGCGCCAATCAAACTCGGGACAACAATGCGAGGCAACAATTGACTCACATCCAACCCAACCTCAAATAATGACCACAAAATGATAACCGATAACGTACCCGCATACGCGAAAGCACCCATTTTTTTACCTCGGGCAAGCAGTAAGCCTGAAACAAGGATACCTGCACCAATAACTAAAAAATAAGGTGAGTCATTCATCAGGATAAGGTTAACACCGCCAATAACCGTTGTTGCGCCCAACAACGCTAGCAGCAATCCTAAAACACGTGGAGGTTTGATTTCCGACATTTACAGCTCTCATAATTTATCGATAGTGAAGACTAACAAGTAAAACGTCAGATGTTTACCTATCAAATGTAAAATTGTGGACACTACAATCTAAGTTTATGACTAACTCACAATCATAGACTGGACCTTAAGAATTAAACATTTCAAAAATTCCATCTAAGGTCCTATTTTTCTTGGCTTTTCTTTGTTGTGATTTTTTCGCGTTCTTTGATATATACGACATAGCCCATTCCAGTCGAGCCGTTATTTCCGACCATGCTTGATGAATGTAGGCCTCCAGAAGCGGTAACAACCAAACATCGACATTCTTCCCGGCTTTGTACACCGACGCGGATGGCATACTTTGCATCGCGATGTACCTGCGGATGATCAATGCCAGCAAACTGGCCCAGACCAACCCTTCCATGATGGCTTGTTGGCCCGTTGCAAAACTTCGCCAGTTGGTATCGGATTTCAGCTCTTTAAACAGTAACTCAACCTGCCAACGACACCGGTAAATCATCATGATCTCATCGGCTGACCACGTTATTGCTGGTAAATTGGTGACCCAGATACAAAATCGTTTTTCTTCGGCAAACCAACGACGAACTAACCGGAATTCATCCGCGCCTCGTTTGATTTTTAAGTCCAAAACCTCTGAGCGATTCGTTTTTCGGTCGATTTCTTTGAGTTTCAGACCGACGAGTTTGGGTAATATCCGCCCCTGACCATTGCGTGCTTCGATTATCACTGGATTGAGGTTTTTACCGCCTCTGATGATGAATGAACCGCCATGTTCAGATAACTGACTAAAATATTTGAAGTCTACATACCCGGCATCTGCCAGCAGTAACTTATTGCGCATCAGTTCAGTTTTCGGCAAATACGCCCGCTCTGAGGCTGTATCGGCGGTGATCGTCATGGTTTTCGGCATTTGGTGTTTTAGCGATAACGTCATATGACATTCAATCGCCGCCGGATGGGTTGGAAATCGGCTCGGAAAAACCTCTGCTAACCCATCATGAACGCGAAAAGAGCTACCATCCTGCAACAGGATATCGTCAAAACAGTCGAGTTTGACGGGCAACTTTGCTTTCAGTGCCCGAACAAACTGCCCAATCGCAAATTCGGTTAGCTTCTGCATCAATAATGCAAACGCAGGCTTTCGTAATTGATTATGAAAGGGCTTGTAAGCCACAAACTGTTTTTCACTGAGGCTCATGCCATTGAATTGCCGATGGAGATCGGCAATCGTATGACAGTTCCCTTTGCTGAGTGCAGCAATCAGACTCAAGACTAACGATTGAGGTTCAATGGCCCGTTCACGTTTTAAGAAGCCAGTGCGTCTGGCGGTTCTGGTCATAAAATCTGGACAGAAGAATTGCGAGAGTTGGTGTTTTAAAGAGATAATCGACATCGGCTTCATGGTTGATGAGAAAAGAGTTT
>CAIZDF010000455.1 GCA_903931645.1 uncultured Tolumonas sp. | reverse complement strand
TCGCCGCCGTGATCGCTAAAGAGACCGGCAAACCGCGGTGGGAAGCGTTAACCGAAGTGCAGACTATGGTGAATAAAGTCGCCATTTCTGTGCAGTCATTTCATGAGCGTACTGGCGAGAAAGCTACGGCCATGGCTGATGGTCAGGCGGTGCTGCGTCATCGTCCGCACGGTGTATTGGCGGTTTTTGGTCCTTATAATTTTCCAGGGCACCTGCCGAATGGGCATATTGTGCCCGCACTGTTGGCGGGGAATACTGTGGTGTTCAAGCCGAGTGAGTTAACCCCGTGGACAGCAGAAGAGACCATGAAAATCTGGCTGCAAGCTGGTCTGCCGGATGGGGTTATCAATCTGGTGCAAGGTGGTCGTGACACGGGTGTAGCACTGGCGTCACACCGTGGCATCGATGGGCTGTTGTTTACTGGTAGTGCGAACACCGGTTATCAGTTGCATCGTCAGTTGGCGGGGCAGCCCGAGAAGATCCTTGCGCTGGAAATGGGTGGCAACAATGCGTTGATTGTCGACGATATCGCTGATTTAGACGCGGCGGTGCATCTCACCATCCAATCGGCTTTTATCTCTGCCGGTCAACGCTGCACCTGTGCCCGACGTCTGCTGGTGAAAGCGGGTGAGGCAGGGGATCAGTTTCTGCAACGGTTAGTTGAAGTCACCCAAGCGATCCGCGTTGGTCTATGGAATGCTGAGCCTGCGCCGTTTATGGGGTCCGTGATTTCTGCATCGGCAGCGAATCAGTTACTGACTGCACAGCAAATGTTACAGGAACGCGGTGGTGAAGCTTTACTCGCCATGACTCAGTTGGAAGAAGGTACGGCTTTACTGTCCCCCGGCATTATTGATGTTACCCATGTTCTGCAACGCCCCGATGAGGAATATTTCGGCCCGCTACTGACCGTGGTTCGCTATGGTGATTTTGATGAGGCGCTCGCCATTGCCAACGACACACGTTTTGGTTTGGCGCTGGGTCTGATTTCCCCACATCGCGAGCATTATGATCGTCTTTTGACCGAAGCGCGGGCTGGTATTGTTAACTGGAATAAACAGTTAACCGGGGCTTCCAGTGCAGCGCCCTTTGGCGGTATTGGCGCATCCGGCAATCATCGCCCGAGTGCCTATTACGCTGCCGATTACTGCGCGTGGCCGATGGCCTCACTGGAAAGTGAGCAAATTGCGTTACCAGCGACGCTTTCACCGGGTTTGTCATTTCCTGATAGCCATCGTTCAGCTTAAACCGGAGAATTATTATGAGCGCCTATGAAGTCAATTTTGATGGTCTGGTTGGGCTGACGCATCATTACGCTGGTTTATCATTTGGGAATGTTGCTTCCACCAGTAATAAAAATACCCCTGCCAATCCGAAACTGGCGGCTAAGCAGGGGCTGCAAAAAATGACAACGTTGAGTGATATGGGGTTTAAACAAGGCGTGTTACCACCCCAAGAACGTCCGCATATTCCTGTGTTACGTCAGTTAGGGTTTACGGGT
>CAIZDF010000454.1 GCA_903931645.1 uncultured Tolumonas sp. | reverse complement strand
GGGACCTTCTCATGTGGTCACTCCTTCCACTTTAACTGCATAATGGTGTGGTATGGCACACAAGAGTGCACACAAGGAGTTACGACTTGCCCAATGTGTCGCCGTGAGACATCCGATGATGATATCACCTACTTCCGACTCAGCGCGCTGCTGCGGCAATATCGGAAAAGGGTGGCTAAGGGTGATGACGCACTTAGCAAATGGTTCCAAAGGGTACGGAACGCGAACCTCACCTTTGAGATGCCTACGATGGAGGACCTTCTGTGGGCTCCAGAGTTTGTGCCGCAGGTTCCGAATGTTGAGGACTAGTTATGAAATGTTCCACAGCCCCATTCAAAAAATTGATAAGGCGTCCCTGATTTTTTAGCATACCAAGATGAATATTGTTATTAAATATAATAACCCTATTATTGCTATAACTGATTATGACATTCTTAACCAGTTTCAAGCAAACTGGGGCATTGTTGCAAATGGTACAGTCCGCGACTCACCTGAGCATCGTCTTAATGAGTTACCGATGGAACTCCGGCATGCCAGCCAGACAGTTTTCCATAAAACCAGCCTGTGGGATGTAACCCTGACTGGAGCGTTGCATGCCAATAGTGCCGCCTGTGTAGGCAATATAAATGCGTTTTTTCATCTGTGAATAACCTTTTGCGTTAAAACAGAGGGGCGAGCCCCTCTACTACTGACAAACTGGGCAATAACTGTAGATCCCTTGTGGATCTTGTAACGCATTGAGTGGCTGCAAAGCTTGATTGCTGGCTTTCCACCACTGTAAGGCAACACTGCCTAAAGCCGAATGCGTCACCGATGCGGGCAGTAACTCCGCACTTTGATCAAACAACTCGCGGAGTAATTTATCTTTGGCGGACAGCTCAGGTTCAATTAACTTAACTTGGTAGTCGGTCAATTTCGCCAGTTTACCGGCCTTAGCAGTTGCTTGTGTCAGATCGCCCAAGGTATCCACTAACCCCAGTTTTTTGGCATCGGTGCCGACCCAGACTCGACCTTGGGCGATTTTATCGACCTGATCAGGGGTCATGCCACGGCCTTCAGCGACCAGATCTAGGAAGCGCTGGTAGGTATTTTCGACATTCATCTGCACGATCTGTTTGATATGTTCAGGCAAAGGTTGTGCCGGGCTGATACCGGTAAAATCGGTAGTACCAAGCCCATCGGTATGCACGCCCAGAGCGTTTAATGCTTTATCAGCGGTCAAGAACATACCGAATACGCCAATTGAACCGGTGATGGTTGAAGGCTCCGCGAAAATTTTATCCGCATCTGCTGCAATCCAGTAGCCACCTGATGCTGCCATACTGCCCATCGACACGACCAGTGGTTTGCCACTGGCTTTAAATGCCAGCAGAGCGGTACGAATTTGATCGGCAGCAAAAGCACTGCCACCAGGGCTATCAATACGTAATACCAAGGCTTTGATATCTTTGTCATACATGGCATCACGGATCTGTTTCGCCAGTGCTTCACCGCCGATAGTGCCTGGCTGATTGTCTGCATCAACGATAGTGCCTGCTGCAACTAATAAACCAATTCTAGGTTTGTTGGCTTGCTGTTTATAACGCGCGGGTAGGGCGTGTAAATAATCGGTCAGAGCAATACTACGGAAATCATGGCCATCTTTACCGGCAAAATGCTGAATAGTTTCGATGGTTTCATCGTAGGTCGACAGCTCATCAACTAACCCTTGATCGAGTGCATATTGGGCGGCATTGCCTTCGGCTTTGGTTAAACGGGCCAACACTTGTTCTTTGCTAGGAGAAACGGCATCGGCCGGTATATGTCGTGCGGCACTGACATTGTCTACATATTGCTGCCAGAGTACATTCAACCAGCGTTGATTGGCTTCGCGCGCTTCCGGTGACATATCGTCGCGAATGTAAGGCTCGACAAACGATTTATAAGTACCGACGCGGAAGACGTGTGGGGTCAAATTGAATTTATCCAAGGCGGATTTGAAATAGAGGGTATATAAGCCAAGTCCCTGAATAGCCACTGCGCCAGCCGGATTGAGCAGAATCGTATCCGCGTGTGAAGCCAGCAGATATTGATGTTGCTGATAAAAATTGCCAACCGCAACTACCGGTTTTTTACTTTGACGGAAGTCGTCCAACGCTTGCGTGATGCTGAGTAATTTACCAATACTGGCCGTTTCCAGATCAGCTGTTTTTAGCACGATGCCTTTAACTCGCGGGTCTTGTTTTGCCTGTTGAATGGCATAGACCACATCACCGACAGCAATTTCACGCGGTTTGTCTTTATCTGACAGCCATTTTTCCATCAGCTGATCGGCCGGATTTGGGGTAGACGGCTGTTCAACTAATTTACCGGCCAGATCGAGCACTAATGCACCTTCCTGAATGGTCGTTTCAGGCGTTTCTTCTCGAAGCCCGATCACGATCGCCAGAATGATCGCGATGAAAATAAGATTGATCAACAGCAATCGGGTGAAGTTGATGATCCGCCACAGAGAACGGAAAAACCATTTAATACTGCGAAACAGAAAACGCATGCAATAATTCCCGTAAGAGTTTAATAACGACATTATGCGAATAGTTGGCATAGATTACTACGCATCCGCGGCTTAGAGCGATCTTTGATGCAACAATCCGTCGAGATCCTGTGCTATGGTTGTAAACATAACGTTAACAAACAATGAGAAACGGTATGAATCAGGCAGG
>CAIZDF010000453.1 GCA_903931645.1 uncultured Tolumonas sp. | reverse complement strand
CTTCTGCTTCTTCTCTTAATTCTGATGGAGTTTTGTATATCGATTCTTTAGGTGTATGGAGAGTCACAGAATCAGACGTGACTTCTTTTCCCGCGGTTAATATGGCGAGGCCAGCGCTTTTGGCGGCTTCACGCATTTCGTTGCTTCTAACTCCTGCTACACCAACCGGAATAAAATTAGCAGCTAAAATAGCTGATTTAATTTTATTAAAATCTGGGGTTTCAGTAAGCATTTCAACATTAATAACCAACGGTGCAGAATCAAAGAACTTTGGCGCCTGACCGGCTTTTTTTTCTAGAAGTTGTTGAATCTGCTCAGGTAGCGCATCCTCCAGATGCAAAACCGTCATCGTAAAAACACTGCCTTTCAGCTCGTAGCCGCGCTCGGACATTAGTCCACTCCATCACAACAATACATGAGTATTAATTGCGTCACATGTTATATTTCCATGCAATTCATAGCAACAAACCCTAGGGAAATTAATCAGAATCATGATCTGTGCTGTCTATCGAAGTAGCAAACGGCCCAAGACTTATCTTTACTTGGCCAAAAAAGATGATTTTTCGCTCATTCCATCTGAATTGTTGCAACTATTTGGGCGTCCAGAACTATTTATGTTGCTCAGTGAAGCAAAGTTAAACGGGCTAAAAGCTATTTCAAAAGAAAAACTGCTGCAGGAATTAGAGCGTAATCATTACTGGTTATGGATCAAGCAAGAGGAAGAAAATCTGTTAAAACAGCATCATTCCTTCTTGTCGCAGGAAAATAGCCATGAATAGAGAAGAACTGATCAAAAGTCACTATTGGGAGCATAAAACTCTTGAAGAAATGAGTGATGATGAATGGGAGTTGCTCTGTGATGGTTGTGGTCATTGTTGTTTGACGAAATTAATTGATGAAGATACCGATGAACTTATTTATACCAATATAGCTTGTAATCTTCTGGATCTGGAAAGCTGCAGTTGTTCAAACTATATGAATCGGCATACCTTTGAACCCGATTGCATTAAACTTGACGCGCATTTAGCAAGAACCTTACCGTGGCTGCCGCCAACATGTGCGTACCGACGAGTTGCTGAGCGTAAACCTTTACCATTCTGGCACCCGCTATTAGTTGGCGATAAGCGAAAAATGAACAGATACGCTAAATCAGTAAAAGGCAAAGTAGTGCATGAAAGAGAACGCGGTGATTGGGAAGAGCATATTGTGGTTTGGAAGCTTTAAGTAAATAGCTCATTGGTCGAACTAAATTTATAAAGCATTGTATTTCAGGAAAATAACCATGATCGATACTATTAATTTCCCGGTGGTGACTGTTGATGGTCCCGGTGGAGCAGGGAAGGGTACGCTTTGCATGCTGTTAGCCACCCATCTTGGCTGGCATTTACTCGATTCTGGCGCTATCTACCGCGTCTTGGCCGTTGCGGCAAAAAAACGCGGTATCGCGTTGGACAATGTCAATGAGTTATCTGAACTAGCCAGTAATCTTGATGTCAGCTTCCCTATAGAAAAAGACCAGGTACTGATTGTTTTAGATGGTATTAATGTTACCGATGAAATCAGAACAGAAGCTACAGGCAATCTGGCTAGCCAAGTGGCGGCTTATCCCGATGTAAGAGCAGCATTATTGCAGCGTCAACAGCATTTCGCTCAAAAGCCTGGCCTGATCGCAGATGGGCGAGATATGGGGACTGTTGTTTTTCCTGCTGCACCAGTAAAAATCTTCCTTGATGCCATCGCTGAAGAACGAGCAAAGCGCAGACAATTGCAGTTGCAGCAAAAGGGAATAAATGTTAATTTTGATAACCTTTTACAAGAAATTCAGGAACGTGATTTCCGTGATCGGAACCGTCCTGTCGCGCCATTAAAACCCGCGGATGATGCTATACTGATTGATTCAACAAGTATGTCAATTGACGCAGTTTTTAATCAGGTATTGCAACTTGTAAATAAGCGTTTTATCCGAGCTGAGTAATTGGCTCGGGTTGGTTATTCTAAGGATG
>CAIZDF010000452.1 GCA_903931645.1 uncultured Tolumonas sp. | reverse complement strand
CGCTAGTTTGATATTTTCAGGAACGGTGCGTAGTTTGACCGAACCGACACGTTGAGAGCGATAGATACTCGCGTACCCAGAGAATAAATAACTGACCACACAAGCAACGCTCGCAAAAATACCTACTTCCGCACCAAATAATTCAACCGCCATCAATGTTGAAGCCAAGGGTGTATTAGCTGCTCCGGCGAAAACAGCAACAAAACCAACACCGGCTAATAATGGAAACGGTAAGTGCAGCAGTGGTGCCAGAGCGTTACCTAATGTTGCGCCGATATAAAACAATGGAGTGACTTCGCCACCTTTAAAACCACTGGCAAGTGATGTGACGGTAAAGCCCAGTTTGGCAATAAAATCATACGGAGCCAGCGGCTGACGGAAGGCATCAACAATAGTGGGGATACCCAAACCAATATAGCGATCACCATGACAAAACCAAGCAACCGCAGCAATCAACAGGCCACCAAGTAATGGTCGCAGCGGGCCATAACTTACCTGCTTCTTAAACCAGCTACCCAGCCAATGTGTAGACACAGCAAACAATTTTCCGGTTAAACCAAACAGTGAACCGGCAATAACCATCGCTAGCAGCCCCCATAAGGACAATTCAGGCACTGAAGGGATCAGGTAATGCGTATGATGCACCCCCCAAAGCAAGCCAACCTGATCGGCCACAATAGAGGCAATGAAACAGGCAAGAATAGCGTCATAACGCATACGACCAATAGCCAAGACTTCCAGCCCGAAGACAGCGCCGGCTAATGGTGTTCCAAACACAGAAGAGAAACCGGCACTGATCCCTGCCATCAATAGAACTCTGCGATCTTCCCGGCGCAGACGAAAAATACGTGTAAGTTGGTCGGCAAGAGCCCCCCCCATCTGAACTGCTGTACCTTCGCGGCCAACAGAGGCGCCAAACAGATGAGAAATTACGGTCGCTAGTAAAACTAGTGGGGCCATCCGCAGCGGGATCACCTTTTTGGGATCGTGGATCTCGTCAATCAGCAGATTGTTGCCTGCTTCGACTTGCTGACCCACACGCAAATAAACCCAGCCCACCATAAACCCAGCTAACGGCAACAGCCAGATCAGCCAGCGATGTTCGAGTCGCATACCGGTAGCCCATTCAAGGGAGAAGAGAAACAATGCTGAAGCGGAGCCAGCCAAAATAGCAACAATAACAGAGAGACATAGCCATTTAGCCATGTAGGGGAGCAAGTCAATTTGCTCAATACGTTTAGAGTGTTTCATGAATGTCCAAATCGGTTAAGTACGACATTAACCTGGACAAGTGACAAGCAGATGGATACACCTACATCTTCCCACTTGACCAGGAATCGATGCAGGCATCATCAGCCATTAAAGGCGGTTTCTAAAAAGGAGGAATGCCATCTCCCGTGTTAATTATAAACAGGGAAATGGTTTCAAAACTATATATTTTTGATTAACCGGCATTCAGGTTGTTTTTTATATGCCGGTATCGTCTGTAAAATCCACAGACATGCCATACTCAATTGGCATCATGGTGTAAAAAACATTAACCTGATTGTGTTTTAATGCAGTAAATATTTTCATAGCATCGATACCAGAAATCGCCATGGAGACTTCTATAGGTTGATCCGTTAACTCAAAAAAATGAACTGAACGTAACTTCTTGTCATGCCCAAACCCTTCACTACCAGCAACTAATGTTGCGCCATGGATCCCGACTGCTTTTGCCTGTTCAACCAGCCATTGCCCCATTGGTTGACCATGTATACTGCGATCCTGCTGAGTATAAAATGTCAGAAGATAACCATTCATCATGAGCCTCCTAACGGCCAAAACCAGATTATTCTGATGTTTGGACGAATTGCATCGATGTCAGATAAATTATAATCGACCGGCTAGAGCAGTCATTACATCATGTCTAAATAACACATGGACATGATGTAACGCCTTATTCCTCTAGTAACGAGTTACTTCATCGCTTGTTCAAGGGCTACCGCGACAGCAACAGAAGCACCCACCATCGGATTATTACCCATACCAATTAACCCCATCATTTCTACATGCGCGGGGACGGAGGAGGAGCCTGCAAACTGTGCATCTGAATGCATTCGACCCATCGTATCGGTCATACCATAGGAAGCAGGACCCGCCCCCATATTGTCAGGATGAAGCGTTCTACCTGTACCGCCACCGGACGCGACAGAGAAAAACTTCTTCCCTTCCAGCAAACGCTCTTTTTTGTATACACCCATCACCGGATGTTGAAAGCGGGTTGGGTTGGTCGAATTACCCGTGATGGCCACATCGACTTGTTCATGGTGCATGATTGCAACACCTTCCCGGACATCGTCTGCGCCATAGCAGCGAACTGCCGCCCGTTCGCTGGTTGAATAAGCCTTTTCCCGAACGATAGTCAGCTTGCCAGTGACATAATCAAAATTCGTTTGAACATAGGTGAAACCGTTGACTCGCGAAATGATCTGCGCGGCATCTTTACCAAGCCCATTCAGAATAACACGCAGCGGTTTTGTCCTGGCATTGTTGGCTGAACGGGCCAAACCAATAGCACCTTCTGCCGCAGCGAATGACTCATGACCAGCACAGAAAGCAAAGCAGTCCGTATCTTCACGTAACAACATGGATGCCAAATTGCCATGCCCCACACCCACCTGTCGATCATCGGCAACGGAGCCTGGAATACAGAATGCCTGTAATCCTTCACCCAATGTTTTTGCAATCTCAGCCGCCGAAGTTTGGCCTTTTTTAATAGCAGCCGCAGCGCCAATCAGATAAGCCCAACCTGCATTTTCAAACGCAATGGGCTGAATAGATTTTACAATTTTCCTGACATCCACACCTTGTGCTAAGCAAACCAGTTCTGCTGCTTCAAGTGAGGCAATGCCATAGGTAGCAAGGAATGGCGTGATCTGCGCAATGCGTCTTTCATATCCTTCAAATAAAGCCATGATCTACTCCTTATTCCTTGCGTGGATTGATAGTTTTGACGGCTTCAGCAAAACGACCGTAAGTACCGGTAGCTTTAGTGAGTGCAGTCTGCGCATCCATACCTTTAGTGATGTTGTCCATCATCACGCCGAGTTGTACGAATTTGTAACCGATGATCTCGTTATCGACATCAAGCGCCAGTTCGGTCACATATCCTTCTGCCATTTCAAGATAGCGAGCACCTTTTATATTGGTGCCATACATCGTGCTTGTTACGCTTCGTAGACCTTTCCCCAGATCCTCTAATCCCGCACCGATAGGCAGGCCACCTTCAGAAAAAGCAGTTTGACTCCGACCATAGATAATTTGTAAAAAGAGCTCTCGCATCGCGACATTAATGGCATCGCAGACCAAGTCGGTATTCATTGCTTCGAGGATTGTCTTACCAGGAAGTATTTCAGCAGCCATTGCCGCCGAATGTGTCATGCCGGTACAGCCGATCGTCTCGACTAGTGCTTCTTCAATGATGCCGTTCTTCACATTCAATGTAAGTTTGCATGCACCTTGTTGAGGTGCACACCAACCAACACCATGGGTCAGACCAGAAACATCGGTCACTTCTTTAACTTTGATCCACTGTCCTTCCTGGGGAATTGGCGCAGGGCCATGATTGGGCCCTTTAGCGACAACACACATCTGTTCAATTTCATGAGTCTGCATCATGAGCGGATACTCCTTCATTTCGGTGAGGTACAGACAGACACTAGCCATAAACCATTATAGATTATGTGGATATGTTCAAAGATCCCTTTATTACGTTGGGAAACTTATCAAAAAGGACTAAAAAATTCGGCTGCTCATCATGATTTACTCATAAAACACGTTGCAATAAAGTCACTGACGCCATCCCCAGCAACGTCATGAACAGTGAACCCAGTACATGCGTAGCAGCAATAGCAGCCCAAATTAAACGTCCTTCCTGAAGCAATGAACATATTTCCGCAGAAAAAATGGAAAAGGTCGTCAGACCACCGAAAAAACCGGTAACAACCATTAATCGCCATTCTGGTGGTAACTGCGGATTGTTTGCTGCAAATGTCAGTGCAACGCCGATGAGGTATCCACCTAATAAATTGGCAATTAATGTTCCCATGGGTAACGTTGGGAAAAGTGAGTTAAGGCTGAGACCGAGTAACCAACGCGAGATTGCGCCCAGAGAAGCACCGATACTGATAACAATAATTGAACTAATCATTGGCCTGTCCTCATTATTTCAGTCAGGAACAGACACAACAACCTATGCGTCCTGACAAGAACGACACATAGGCATCATCAGCCACCAAGGCGGTTTGTGATAGGAGGAATGCCATCTCCTAATAAAGCAGTCAGAGTAATTATATTATTTATTCAATCACTGAAATATTCGTTTGTATAAATCCTCTCCAAAACTGGTTCTTAACGGATTTCCTTCACTTAACCGAAATGTTCGGCCCCCATCAGAATGACGTTCAGCTCTTAAACAATGAACACGGGATTCTTCATGGGTACAAAAATAGCTTGGAAATTCATACAAATGCGTGACAAAAAAGACAGTTATATCTTTTGCCAACAGTGCGCTGACGATCTGTCGAGCAATAGCGGAGCCTTCTCTTTCATTGGTGGCCGCGAAT
>CAIZDF010000451.1 GCA_903931645.1 uncultured Tolumonas sp. | reverse complement strand
GGGTATTACGCACAATTCGGTCACCGAAGGTCAGATAGCTGCATTAGCGATGGCGGTGTTCTTTAATGGCATGACCATGCCGGAACGAATCGCTTTAACCTGCGCCATGCGTGATTCGGGTTCAGTGTTGGACTGGTCTGAGCTGGATTTACCGGGGCCGGTATTAGATAAACACTCGACCGGTGGTGTCGGTGATGTGGTCTCGTTGATGTTAGGCCCGATGGTCGCCGCCTGCGGTGGGTATGTGCCGATGATTTCTGGCCGTGGGCTGGGGCATACCGGCGGTACGCTCGACAAATTTGATGCGATCCCCGGCTATCAAACGACACCACTGAATGCGATTTTCAAAAAAGTGGTGAAAGAGGTCGGGGTGGCTATTATTGGGCAAACTTCTGATTTAGCGCCCGCCGATAAACGTTTTTACGCGACTCGTGATGTCACGGCTACCGTGGAATCCATTCCGTTGATCACCGCATCTATCCTGTCGAAAAAACTGGCGGCGGGGCTGGAAGCGCTGGTCATGGATGTCAAAGTCGGCTCTGGTGCGTTTATGCCTACTTATGAACAATCAGAAGCGCTGGCAAAAAGCATTGTCGCCGTCGCTAACGGTGCTGGTTGTCGCACCACTGCGTTGTTGACCGATATGAATCAGGTGCTGGCAACCAGTGCCGGTAATGCGGTTGAAGTGCGCGAAGCGGTGCGCTATCTGACAGGCGCTTATCGTCATCCTCGCTTACATGAAGTCACTATGGCCTTATGTGCCGAAATGCTGATCTCTGGTGGCTTAGCCAGCGATGAAACGCAAGCACGCCAGAAATTGCAACAGGTGCTGGATAACGGCAAAGCGGCAGAAACTTTCGCTCGTATGGTTGCAGCCCTTGGCGGCCCAACTGATTTTATTGAAAACTACGATAGCCATTTGCTGAAAGCAGAAATCATGCGACCTGTGTATGCGCAGTCATCCGGTATCGTGACTGGCATGGATACCCGTGCGCTGGGCATGGCGGTGGTTGCTTTAGGTGGTGGGCGCTTACGTGCAGCCGATCTGATTGATCATGCGGTGGGTCTGACCGATGTCATCTCTTTAGGTGCGCAGGCTGATAAAGACGTTCCGCTGGCGTGGGTGCACGCGCGCACTGAAGCACAATATGAACAAACCGCTGCAGTGATCCGTAATGCTATTCAGGTCGGTGATAACGCGGTCACACCATCACCGGCGGTCTATCGCCGGATCACCTTAGCAGATGTTTGAGGTTGTTATGAAACGAACGATTATATTGATGATGGATTCATTGGGCATTGGTGCTAGTGCTGATGCCATTCGGTTTGGTGATGTTGGCGCGAATACGCTGGGCCATATCGCGGAAGCCTGTGCGAAAGGGCTGGCGGATATTGGCCGTCAAGGCCCGCTGCAGTTGCCGAATCTGACAAAACTGGGTCTGGCGCATGCTTGTGCCGCATCCAGCGGTGAATTTCCAGCCGGATTAGATGAAACCGTTGTACCTATGGCGGCTTATGGTTATGCCAAAGAGTTGTCATCCGGCAAAGATACCCCGTCGGGGCATTGGGAAATGGCCGGTGCACCGGTGTTATTTGACTGGGGTTATTTCTCCGCCAAAGAAAACAGCTTTCCACAGGAATTGCTCGATGCCTTGGTGGCGCAAGCTGATCTGCCGGGTTATCTCGGCAACTGTCACGCTTCGGGCACCGAGATCCTCGATCGTCTTGGCGAAGAGCATATGCAAAGTGGTAAACCGATCTTTTACACTTCTGCCGATTCGGTATTTCAGATCGCCTGCCATGAAGAGACGTTCGGTTTAGAGCGCCTCTATGCGCTGTGTAAATTAGCGCGTCAGTTGCTTGAGCCGTATAACATTGGTCGTGTCATTGCACGCCCGTTTGTGGGCAATAAACCGGGCGAATTTGCGCGCACCGGCAATCGTCATGATTATGCGGTGGAACCGCCGATGCCGACTTTGCTCGATCGCATGAAAGCCGCCGGCGGTGAAGTGGTTTCGATCGGCAAAATTTCTGATATTTACGCCGGTTGTGGTATTACGCAACAGCATAAAGCGACAGGTCTGGAAGAGTTATGGGATGTAACACTTGCACAGGTAAAACGGGCAGCAGGGCAGACGATTATCTTCACAAACTTTGTTGATTTTGATTCATCCTACGGTCATCGCCGTGATGTGCCGGGATATGCCCGCGCGTTGGAATATTTCGATCAACGTGTGCCGGAATTGTTTGCGCTATTGCAACCGGGCGATCGTGTCGTGTTAACGGCTGATCATG
>CAIZDF010000450.1 GCA_903931645.1 uncultured Tolumonas sp. | reverse complement strand
CTTCATTCAATCAGCCTTGATTAGCCAATGTTTGTGCTTGTTTTAATAGCTCCGCACTACTTTTTTTGACCACAGCCGGCATGGCGATGGGCGCTTCGGGGGTTGTCCACCTTGTTTGTGGTTGCGCTAACGAAGGTTCAGGCAATTTGGCATAGTCAAAGAGAGCAGTAGGCGATAACTCTGGCAGTGGTAACGGCTTCCGCTGCACATGCGGGTCGCGTTTACGGAATAAAAAAGCCTGCCCAAATTGCACCGTTTCAAATTCTTGCTGGAAATAATGCGAACATTCCGTCTGGCTGACCACCAGCCAACCACCAGGCGCCAGCGATCTGGAAAATTGCTGAACGATTTGATTAATGGTTTGTGGGGCAAAATACATCAAAACATTACGGCAAAATAGCACATCAACCTGATGCGTGCCGTTAGCGGGGGAAGGGTAATCCTGTTGGGCCAGATTTAGCTGATTAAATTGCACCATTTGTCGGATCCGACTATCCAGCGCAAAAGAGCCGTCTGTTTGCGGATAAAAATAGCGCTGTTTGTAATGCGTGGGAGTCGCGCGAAATGACCAGGCTTTATAATTACCTTGTGCGGCTTTCTGTAACGATTGCTGATTGATATCGGTGGCCAGAATAGAGATATCCCAATGTTCAGCATCGTTGAGATGAGCATCTAATGCCATCGCTAATGAGTAGGGCTCTTCGCCGGTCGCGCACCCAGCACTCCATAATTTAATTCGCCGGCCCTGGCGTTCCCGAATGCTGGGACTAATGGCCTTTAATAAGGCATCGATGGCATCGGGTTCGCGGAAAAAATAGGTTTCTCCCACCGTCAGCGCTTCAACCATCTGTTGCAGCTCTGTCGTCGGGAGTTGCCCTGCTAATAGATTTTTAATTAAATCAAATTGTTGTGGGTAGCCGAGAAACTGTGCAATTTGCGTTAGCTTTCGATCCAGATCGGTCAGGCGTTCGCCCGGGTGATGGATGCCGTAATGCCGCGAGATGAAATCTCTGGCCTGACGGACGGGCTCTAAAACCAGATTATCCATGCGACAGGCTTTCCTTGGATGGCATCGTTTGGATTTGTTCATCAAACTCACGCATACAAGCCGCGAGATCTTGGATCAACACCATGCCATCATCCAGCACCAGCAAGCCTTGCCATGGCGAGTTATGACTTAAGATATGATCCGCAGGAACAATGCGGGAGGCTTCTGTTGTTATCACCTGATGCACCGCATCTGCGATCATAACCAAACGTTGTTGGTCATTACGGATCAGGATAAAAACATCATCAATATCCAGTTCCCTTTCTGGTAATGAAAGCATACGCCGAGTGTTTATGACCGGTAATAGGTTTCCCTGCACATTAATAACGCCTTGCAGGATCGAAGCAGAATGGGCAACGGGGGTGACGGCTGCTGCTCGGGTCACTCGTTCGACCGCCGCCAGTGGCAGCGCGTAGAGGTGATCATCCAGACGAAATACAAACAGAGATAGAGCTGATGAATCCAGAAGAAACTCCTTTTTCTTGATTTCCGGCAGATGACAAGAGACCACATCAAGCTTGTGTCATTATGACAAATTAAGCACTTACTAAACAATCATCTTTAGCACTCATTCGCGAACTAGTTCACCATCTGGTTCGGAAAACTCTATGCTTTTATAACGCCATGCTTTCATCTGTGCCGGCCAGCCTAGTGGAGACCAACCGCCTTTGCGCAATAAATGCTGAATAAATTCGTTCTTATCCGGTAATTCGCGCCAGACAGCTGGTAGGAAAGTGGCACGATGATAACCATCACTGAGCCATAAACCATCAGTAAAAGGGGTTAGTGCTGCCAGCAATTCCTCTTTGCTGTCTGCGGGGATGGGGTCACGTTCGCTGAGCAGTGAAATACTAATCACACAGTCAGCTAATTCATCTTTGCTCAGTGGCGGAAAACGGGGATCTTGAAAAGCTGCGGCGCGGGCAAAATAAGGAATGGATTGTAACAAGGGCATATCTTGTTCTAATGTGCCAATACAGCCACGCAATTCACCGTGTTTTCGTAATGTGACAAAACAGCCGGGTTTTTGATCGCCATGCGCTAAATTATTGGTAACTGGAGCATTACTCTGTGACCAATGAGCTTGAATCGCTTGCCGCGCCAGAGCCAGCATGGTCTGACGTTCGGTTAATTCAATACAAAGCAAAAGCGGCATAGCCTACCACCCGATCTTTATCATGACTGGCGTCACCCGAATTACATTTTGCTAATAGTTCAATAGTTAACTGATGCTGGTGGGCCCAGTGCAAAGCGCCATTCAGTGCGTAGCAACCACAAGCCTGATCACCCGATAACGTTTCATCAAATTGCAGTATTTGCTGAATGGTTTGCTCATCTTGTTGTTTGGCGATATCGGCGCTGAGGTAATGGCTGAGATCACTGCTGATAATTGCCAGTGTCTCATCGTTCATCAGTAGTTCTAATGCATGGGCGATATCTTCTGGCGGGCATTCGCCTACCACCAAGGGAATAAGTTGAAACTCACCCAGTTGATATTGCAGGAAGGGGAGTTGGACTTCAATGGCATGTTCCTGACGGTGCGCTTCCGTCATGGCAATCACGCCCGGTAAGGTGAGCAGTTGCTCGATAGCCATTTTGTCTAAGGGCACGCGGCCTAACGGTGTTGCTTCCGCATCCCAACGGGTGGGGACGGCGATACCTTGTACATAAACCCGATGCGCGGGGCATAACACGATCACGCGTTTAAACTGGCTTTTCTGTAACAGCCGATAACCCTGCGCTGCAGTATCACCGGAGAACCGATATCCGGCATGCGGCAGGATCAGCATGCGTGGCCGACGGTTGGTGTCTGCTGTCGGGTGGACATGGTTTTGCATCCAGCTGATTAATCTTTCCGGATCAGCTGGATAAAACATATCCGCCACCGCGGGCTGATGAATGACCTGCATACAACCTCCGAATAGGTAGATGTCACCTACAATTATAGTGTTACCCTGGAGGATATATGGATAATTCAGACAATACCGTTGCGACCCATTATTGGCGTCATCTGGATAATGATCATGTCATTTGTACGTTGTGCCCGCGTGAGTGTGAATTACGCGAAGGTAAACGTGGTGTGTGTTATGTCCGCATGGCGCAGGGCGGCGAAATAGTCTTAACCAGTTATGGTCGCTCCAGTGGTTTTTGCATTGACCCGATAGAGAAAAAACCGCTACATCATTTTTTACCCGGCACGCCGGTGCTGTCGTTTGGTACTGCCGGATGCAATCTGACCTGCGCGTTCTGTCAAAACTGGGATATCAGCAAATCCCGCCATATGGAAACTCTGAGTGCCGCTGCGACACCGGAACAGTTAGCGAAAATGGCGGAGCAAACCGGCAGTCGTTCTGTCGCCTTTACCTATAACGATCCGGTGATTTTTATGGAGTATGCGCTGGATGTCGCAGCAGCCTGCCATGAGCGGAACATCAAAACAGTAGCGGTGACGGCTGGCTATATCAACCCGGAACCACGGCGAGAATTCTTTGCTGGCATGGATGCCGCGAATGTCGATCTCAAAGGCTTTACAGAAGCGTTTTACCATCGGATCTGTGGCGGGCACTTGGCACCGGTATTGGATTGTTTACGTTATTTAAAACATGAGACCCATGTCTGGTTTGAAATTACGACGTTATTGATCCCGGGAGAAAACGATTCTCCGGTGGAACTAGAAGCAATGTGTCGCTGGATCGCAGATGAGTTAGGGCCGGATGTGCCCTTGCATTTCACCGCATTTCATCCTGATTTTCATATGCTGGATAAACCCCGTACCCCCATGACCAGCTTGTTGCAAGCGCGGGATATCGCGAAAGCCCATGGTCTGCATTATGTTTATGTCGGCAACGTGCATGATGTTAAAGATGGCAGTACCTGGTGCCCCTCTTGTGGCGAATTACTGATCGAACGTGATGCATACCGGCTGGGAACTTGGGCCTTACATCATGGCAGCTGTCAGCACTGTGGTACTAGAATTCCGGGTGTATTTGAAGATCGTCCCGGCAAATGGGGGCCAAGACGGTTACCGGTAGAGATAAAATAAAAAATTGGCCTGACAGGGGGGCTGCCAGACCAATGCGTTATTTATGATCAGGCTGCGTTAGCAACCGCTATTTTTGAGGCTTTGATTTTTTTCAGGGTAATGGCAACCAGCGCGGTAGTGACTGCGCCTGCTGCCATGGCAGCTAATGCCAACAGTGGTTTATTCATCGCACCTAACAGCGCTACGATTGGACCACCGTGTGCAACCGCGTTAGTCACACCGAATACGAATGCCATAACGGCGGCGACGATACTGCCCAACATGTTGGCTGGAATAACCGCCAGCGGATCTTGCGCTGCAAACGGAATTGCACCTTCAGAAATACCAACCAGACCCATAGCTGCCGCAGCTTTACCCGCTTCAATTTCGTCTTCATCGAACAGATCCATCTTACGACCAAGGAAAGTCGCCAGACCCATACCCAATGGTGCAACCGGGATCGCACAGGCCATGGCACCCATGAATTGAGTTTGACCTGAAGCAATCATGCCGACAGAGAACAGGAAGGCGACTTTGTTGACTGGGCCGCCCATATCAAAACCAGCCATGCCACCGATAACAATGCCTAACAACACCAGACTGCCACCACTCATGGAAATCAGCATGGCATTAAGACCTGTCATCAAACCGGCAATGGGTGCGCCGATGATGAAGATAAAGATCGCTGCGATAAACAATGTGCCGGATAGTGGTGCAATCAAAATAGGCACCAATGGACGCAGCATTTTGTTGTAATCGCGGGTAGCGACCCAGCGCACAAAATAACCAACCAATAAACCGGCAACGATGGCGCCAATAAAACCTGTACCCGCAGTTGCGCCATAGAACGAACCATCATTGGCAATCCAACCACCAATAAAACCGGGTGCCAGTGCTGGGCGATCGCCAATCGCATAAGCAATATAACCGGCCAAAATTGGGATCATCAGTTTGAACGCAACGACACCGACATTCAGCACCGAGTTCCACATACTACCGGCTGGAATTGCCATACCGCCGGGAGTCGGATCACCACCAATTGCCAGCGAGAGTGCAATCAATAAACCACCGGTAACGACGAACGGGATCATGTGGGAAACACCATTCATCAGGAAGCGGTAAAGATCGGAACGGGTTTGCGTAGATTTATTTCCTTCAGCAGGCATAGCATTCCCCTGAGGTTGATATGGTGCAGCAGCTAAAGCTTGTTTGATTAAGTTTTTGGCATCTTTAATCGGGGCTTTAACACCGGTTTTAATCACTTTCTTACCAGTGAATCGGTGCATATCCACTTGTTTGTCACAACTCACGATAATGGCGTCTGCATCTGCGATTTCTTTTGCGGTTGGGGCATTTTTAACGCCGATGGAACCGTTAGTTTCAACTTTAATTTTGTAACCTAACTCTTTGGCCGCTTTTTCCAGTGCCTCAGCTGCCAGATAGGTATGTGCTATCCCCGCTGGGCAGCCAGTAACCCCGATCAAGAAACCTTTACTGGCACCTGATGGTGCTGCAACCGGCGCTGCTTTTGCTGTCAGTAAAGTTAGTGCTTCACGGCTGGATTTAGCAGCCATAATGGCGTCGACAAAGCCAGTTTCTATTAGTTTGGATGAGAGTTCCGCTAAGACACCAATGTGGTGATCGGCACCACCGGCAGGTGACGCAATCATGAAAAACAGCTTTGATGGCTTGCCATCTTCTGCGCCGTAATCAACGCCTTTACGACTGACTCCAATCACAACAGCAGGTTCAACAACCGCAGGGCTCTTGGCATGTGGCAGTGCAATGCCATCTTCAAAGCCAGTATTGCCAATGGCTTCACGTGCTTGTACGTCTTGTAAAAACTGCAGTTTATCTTTCACTTTTCCTTGTGCGGACAGCATCTCGATCATTTCACGAAATACGGCGTCCTTGGTGGTTGCCTGCAAATCGAGGCATATCAATTTTTCATTGATGAGGTTAGTGATCATAGCGATTCCCAAATGTTTCCGATGCAATAAGCACCGATATTCCTAAATAATGCGAGCCAGTGACATCCATGTACTGATTCGGCATTTCCCCATTAAGCGATGGCATTATGTGGGGAATAAGCAGCTGTAAAAATCGGAAAGAAAACGCATAAACTGGATTTTTGTACCATAAAAATCGTGATGTGATTTAGATCTCACTATGCCGAGGGGAGTATTAAAATTACATGTTCAGATCTGAACGATACTTATGGATAAGAGCAGGGATATCATCAGGAAACTGCTAATGTCGAAAACGAAGAATAAAAAACGGCTTTCATCAAACCGATCGTTTGCCCGGGAATTGAGTACGCACTTTTCAGCGTTAGCATCAAAAGCCAGTCAGGCTTTAGTGCTAATGGCTGATGATGGTGACACCGAAGCGCTGCATGATCTGCGGGTCAATCTACGCAGTTTGCGGGTATTACAAGGGTTGTATCCGCGCTGTCATATCATGCGGGAACAAAAGAAACAGTTAGGAATCGCAGCAGCGTTGACGGGGCAAGATCGGGATCGGGAGGTCAGGTTGGCACTCGCAGAATCGCTATCTGCTAAAACAGGTTGCGGAGCGGAGATTGTCTCTTTGCTCGCAGATAACTTGCTGGCATTACGACAACATTTATTGCCTGATTTGCATGCCACTGCTTTAGCAGAAACGTTATCGCAAGTGAGTTCGGTCTGGGATAGAAAATCGCGGCATAAGCGTAAGAGTGTTTTGCAATCAGCAGCCCGACAGAAATCACGTCAATTAGAGAAACGTTTTTTGAAAGCAGCAGCTGATTTAAAACTAAGCTCCCCAATTGCGGATTGGCACGCCTTACGCTTACATGTAAAACAGTTGCGTTACTGGGGGAAAGGGTTTGCGGCCGTATTAACCAAACGACAGAATCATCGGCTACCGGTATTAACTGAGCTACAGCAAAGCTTAGGGTTATTGCATGATATTGCTTTATTTGAAGAGCAATGGCCTCAAGAACTGATATTGCCGAAACAATGGCAAAAGCGCTTAAAGAAGCGGCAACAACATGCATTGAAAGAT
>CAIZDF010000449.1 GCA_903931645.1 uncultured Tolumonas sp. | reverse complement strand
TGGCACCGTCAACGGTATTGAAGGTCGAGACCCCGCATTTGGCTTGGATGCAGTATGGATCACTAAAGATCAGGTCGATTACGCACAAAGCCTTGGTTACACGGTAGTGGATGCGTCAACGGTTATTGCTACTCATCTTAGCCAGTTATTGACTCAACATGCGGCACAATTGCTAGGTCATGATGAGGTACAGAATTTACTCGAACTGATTGGCCGGAATCAGCCTAAACTTACAGAAGGTTTAGTTCCAGGTGTTGTTTCTATGGGAACGCTGGTGAAAGTGCTGCAAAATCTGCTTTCGGAAGGCGTTACCATCCGAGATATGCGTACATTGCTGCAAACATTGGTTGAATATGCGCCACGTAGCCAAGATCCTGACGTATTAACCGCCGCTTGTCGTATTTCTTTGCGTCGGCTTATTGTTCAAAGTATCGTAGGCGGCGAGAATATCATTCCCGTAATTACATTAGCGCCTGATTTAGAAAGAATTTTACACCAGTCACTGCAAGCGGGTGGGGCTGAAGGGGCAGGTATTGAACCCGGATTGGCAGAAAGAATGCAGAAATCCTTAACTGAAGCGGCTCAGCATCAGGAACTTGAAGGACAAATACCAGTGTTACTGACCTCTGGTGTGCTGCGTAATACATTGTCTCGCTTTGTGAGAAATGCCATCCCTAACCTGCGAATTCTTTCTTATCAGGAGATACCGGAAGATAAGCAAATCCGCATCGTCAGCTCTGTTGGACAGTAATAGAGCCGGGAGGTTTAGGTGAAAATAAAGCGCGTATTTGCCAAGGATATGAGAACAGCCCTGGCGGAAGTAAAAGAATTATTAGGGCCTGATGCCGTCATCATGTCCAATAAAAAAGTGACCGGTGGCATCGAGATCGTTGCTGCTGTCGACTATCAGACTGCGCAGGGTGCCCAGTCGATGCCAACCGCAAGAGCATTAAAAGAAGATCGCGTGGAGTTTACAGGGCAACGTCCTGAATCGCAGATGAGTGCTGCATTTGATAACGCCAAAGAAAAGGTAGCGGATAGTCTGGGTGCGTTGCTGGCCAGACAAAGCAAACTTGTGCGTGAACAGCAATCGTTTGGATTACCGCCAACGCTGGAAGAACAAGCCAAGATGACGCCAGAACCAGCAAGACCACGGCCTCTTGCCAGTTCTCGTCAATCGTCTTCTGCCTCTTCTGCGCATAAAGATAAAGAAATGGAAGCTATGCGTTCAGAAATGGCTTCCATACGTAAATTACTGCAACACCAGTTATCAGGTTTAATGTGGCAGGAAGTTGAGCGTAGAGAGCCTATTCGCGCTTTGCTGATCAAACAACTGATCAAGGGCGGCTTTACTGAAACGCTTGCAGATCAACTCGCGGGTATGGTACCGGAAGATATTCCGTTACATGATGCATGGAAACATATCGAACGCTTACTGACCCAACAACTGAAGGTCGGTGATGACGAAATTATGCGATTGGGTGGTGCGGTTGCTTTATTAGGGCCAACAGGGGTAGGAAAAACGACCACTATTGCTAAATTAGCCGCTCGATTTGCCATGAAATATGGTGCGGAACAAGTCGCGTTGATTACTACCGATCACTATCGGATCGGTGCACAAGATCAATTACAGACTTATGGCCGGATCATGGGCTGCCAAGTCAGAGCAGTTAACAATGTTGAAGAATTAGGAACGGCGCTCTATCAACTACGTAATCGTCGGTTAGTACTTATTGATACAGCTGGTATGGGGCAACGTGATGTTCGTTTGAACGAACAACTAGATACGCTAATTCAAAATAGCCGAGTCAAAATTCGCCACTATCTGGTGTTACCTGCTACAGCACAACGTCGGGTATTACAGGAAGCGTATGAACATTTTCACCGTATCCCACTGAGTGGCTGCATTTTGACCAAGTTGGATGAAAGTCTCAATCTTGGGGATGTCCTGGATGTCTGTATTCAAAACTCGTTGCCTATCAGTTACGTTACTAACGGACAACGCGTGCCTGAGGATATTCAGCTACCGAATGTTGCAGAATTAGTGTCGGTTACCATGCAACAACTGGATGCGCAGACGGGTCAGCCCTATTATTGGAGCAGCGACCCCCATGAGCCGAATCATGCGGAGTTTTATGAATAAAATGGGTGTAACTATGAATCAAGCCAGTGGTCTGCGGAATATGCAGCGTAATCACCGCATCAAAGTTGTCACCGTAACAGGTGGTAAAGGGGGCGTCGGTAAATCGAATGTCACTTTGAATGTCGGTATGAGCTTGGCCGCACAAGGCAAACGGGTGTTGATATTAGATGCCGACTTAGGTTTGGCTAACCTCGACGTTATGCTGGGTCTCCGGGTCCATAAAAACCTGTCGCATGTGCTTTCCGGTCAATGTTCACTCGACGACATTATTATTGAAGGGCCAAATGGGTTGATGATTATTCCGGCTACATCGGGTACTCAGTCCATGGTTGAGTTATCACCGTCTGAGCATGCCGGGTTAATCAGAGCTTTCAGTGAATTGCAGACACCGATAGATATGCTTTTGGTTGATACTGCTGCTGGCATTTCTGACATGGTGATGAGTTTTGCTCGTGCGGCACAAGATGTCATGGTGGTGGTCTGCGATGAGCCGACTTCGATCACAGATGCATATGCACTGATCAAACTTCTTTCCCGTGAATATGGCGTTTTTCGTTTTCGTATTGTTGCCAACATGGTACGCAGTTTACGTGAAGGGCAGGAACTCTTTACTAAATTGACTCGGGTCACCGATCGTTTTCTTGATGCCTCGTTGGAATTAGTTGCCTGTATTCCTTACGACAACAATGTTCGCCAAGCAGTAAAAAAACAAAAAGTGATCGTTGATGCGTTCCCGAAATCTCCGGCATCACTCGCATTCCGAGCATTAGCGAATAAAGTTTCCAGTTGGCCAATACCGAACCAGCCTGGCGGTCATTTGGAATTTTTCATTGAAAATTTGTTACAACCCAAAAAAGTTGTAGGTGAAAATCAATGATGAACAAAGCTCAAGCCTATCATCGCCAACAAGATCCTAACCGGCTGGTTGAAAGATATGCAGGGCTGGTGAAACGGATTGGGCAACATATGTTGGCTCGTCTGCCCAGCAGTGTACAGCTGGATGATTTATTACAAGCAGGAATGATTGGACTGCTTGATGCGTACCGAAATTATGATGCCGGGAAAGGCGCTAGTTTTGAAACTTACGCCGGTATTCGTATTCGTGGTGCAATGATTGATGAAATCCGTCAGGGAGACTGGGTGCCGCGCTCGGTGCACCGTAATACCCGACGTATATCTGACGCGATTCATGAAGTAGAAACTGAACATGGGCGGGATGCCCGAGATAGTGAGGTCGCCGCGAAACTTGAGGTGGGTCTGGCTGAATACCACAGTATGTTAAATGATACAGCCTGTGGCCGCATTGTTGGTATCGAAGATTTAGGCGTTACTGATGACGTGATCGGTGGTGTTGATGCCGTATCTGACATGAGTCATTCCTTTGACGCCGTCGCGAATGAGCGTTTTTCCACCGCGCTATCTGAATGTATTTCACAATTACCAGAAAGAGAAGCGCTTATCTTGTCGCTTTACTATGATGAAGAATTGAATTTAAAGGAAATAGGACAAATACTTGATGTGAGTGAGTCTCGAATTAGTCAGATTCAAAGCCAGGCACTTCACAGAATCAGAGCCCGAATGAAAGAATGGTATTGATAACACAATTAGTTGGCTACACTGACGGTGACGTATCAGGCATAATAAGACATATAGACAGGTTAATGATTTCCTTAGTCTGATTGGGTGGTTGTTTAGGAGGACACTTTGGATAAAAACATGAAAATCCTCATTGTTGATGATTTTTCAACAATGCGCCGGATAATCAAAAATTTGCTCCGGGATTTGGGGCTAAATAACACCCACGAGGCAGATGATGGTAATACCGCATTGCCAATGCT
>CAIZDF010000448.1 GCA_903931645.1 uncultured Tolumonas sp. | reverse complement strand
ATTTCGTATGCGCCAGACTCTGATATTCTTTCATTAGAAACTCCTATCTCTTGGTCGAGATTGAAGTTTCTAGGTCACCGTATCACACGGTCAAACCTTTGGAGTCCCCCGGCAAAGCCGGGGGATTACCTAATTTATTTACCGCGATTATTTTCGCCACCGAACTCGGCCTGTCGGTGATGTTGATTGCCATCCCACAGATTGCCATTCAGAGTTCTTTGTTTTTCGGCGCCATTTTATTGTTGCCACTGATCACGCCAGCCATGCAGGCCGACTTTTCAGCCTGCGGTGGTATTGTGATGCTGGCAACCGGCCTGCGTATCTGCGGTATCAAAATCTTCCCGATCGTTAACATGTTGCCAGCACTTATTCTGGTCATGCCCTTCTCGGCTCTGTGGGCACACTTCTGGGGGTAAATAGCACTACGATTTCGGTAGTTTTTACGGCTTAAACCACGCCAAACAGGCTTCCGGCTCATCGCCTAAATACCAGTGCACATATGACGCCAGCAAACGCCCCTGCTGATAGACAGGCTCCGGTTTACCATACACCGGATGTTGCGCTTCGAACGTGCTTTCAGCGCGGATCTGGCTGCTGGAAAAATGGAAGGTGTGCCCACGCACCTCGCCACATGGAAAGGTTGCTGATAACACACCGAGACCTGAAAGCCGTGGCTCCATCAGTGCTTCGCCAGGTAATACGCCCAACAGATCACGGCGATGCCCCTCTTTGTTAGTGAGGCCATTGAGCAGATAAAGCATGCCGCCACACTCGGCAACGGTGGGCTTTTCGGCCTGCACATGCGCACGGATCGATTGCAGCATGGTCTGGTTATCCGCCAATTGATCAAGATAGAGCTCAGGGTAGCCACCAGGCAGATATAACGCATCGGCTTCAGGCATCACATGATCGGTAACTGGCGAGAAAAAGCGCAATTGGGCACCCATCTGCTGCAAAATATGCAAATTATCTCGGTAAATAAAGCTAAACGCCGCATCACGCGCCACTGCAATCGTCACGCCGGTTAACCCTTCGCCATACACCTTATTGCTGATCGGGTAACTGAATTCACTAGCGGGCGGCAGGTGTAATGCACCGTGACTGGCCAGCTGTTCGGCAGCTAAATCTAAGCGCAGATCGAGATCTGACAGCTCACTCGCCTGCACCAAACCTAAATGCCGTTCCGGCAGAGTGATCGCTTCATTCGAGGGCATATAACCACAAAAATGGATACCTTCCGGCAGGCTTTGCTGCAGATAACGAGCATGGCCAGCACTGTTAACGCGGTTTGCCACCACGCCGAACACCGTCAGACCCGGTTGGTAGTTCGCCAGCCCATACACCAGCGCACCAAACGTCTGCGCCATTGCCGAACCATCGACCACCAGCAGCAGCGGAATATGAAACAAGCGTGCGATATCGGCAGAGCTGGTGTGGCCGTCATAGAGGCCCATCACCCCTTCAATCAGGATCAAATCGGCTTCCTGCGCCGCTTCCGCCAGCCGACGACGGCAATTCGCCTCGCCCATCATCCACAAATCGAGTTGGTGCACCGGCGCACCAGAGGCTTGTTCCAACAGCATCGGGTCGAGAAAATCCGGCCCGGTTTTAAACACCCGCACCTTTTTACCCTGTTGTGTCCAGTAACGCGCCAGTGCGGCGGTGACCGTGGTTTTACCACTATGACTAGCGGGCGCACTGATCAGCAGTGCCGGGCAAGCTCTAGTTTGCATGTTGTTGTTCCCACGATGCCAGAAGGGCAAAGAGTTGTTCCATATTCAGATGATCGGCCAGACAATCCGCCAGTCGATCGATGCCATGCTCGCGCAATTGCTGCATATCCGGCGCACTATTGGTCTGTAGTCCCGCCCAGCGCAGCAGCGCATTACAGGCGGCAGGTTCATCGAACAGTCCGTGCAGATAAGTGCCGAAAATCAGCCCATCATCAGAGAACAGGCCATCAGTGATAACTGCATCGTCACAATGTAACGTCATTGGCTGCGACGCATCAGCAGGCGTTTCCGTGACACCAGCATGAATTTCATACCCGATCACAGGAACTGTTTCACCGGCCAGCTTCAAGGTGCCAGTCACCCGACGCAACTGCTTTTCTGCTGCCAGCGTAGTGCTGATCGGTAATAGACCTAATCCTGCGAGACTGCCCGCCGCACCCTCCAACCCAAGCGGATCGTGCAACATCTCACCGAGCATCTGATAACCGCCACAGATACCGATCAGCTTGCCGCCAAAACGCAGGTGACGGTTAATGGCGGTATCCCAGCCCTGTTCGCGCAGGAAGCGCAGATCCCCCTGTACCGATTTGGAGCCGGGCAGAATGATGAGATCGGCGGCAGGCAGTGGCTGATTGGGTGGCACCATGATCAGATCGACATCGGGGTGCAGTCGCAGCACATCAAAATCGGTGTGATTGCTGATGCGCGGAAAACAGGGCACCACAATGCGGAATTTACCGCGATCGCTTTGCTGCACCGCAATCGCATCTTCCTGTTCCAGATACAGGCCATGCAGATAAGGCAATACGCCTAACACCGGCTTGCCGGTGGTCTGTTCCAGCCAGTCGAGACCGCCTTGCAGCAAGGCAATATCACCACGGAAGCGATTGATGACAAAGCCGATAACACGGTTTTGTTCGCTCTCAGACAGCAGTGCCAGCGTGCCATACAGGTGCGCAAATACGCCACCTTTGTCGATATCGGCAATAATGATGACCGGACAATCCGCCGCTTCAGCAAACCCCATATTGGCAATGTCGCGGTCGCGCAGATTGATCTCAGCGGGGCTGCCCGCGCCTTCGATAATTACCGCCTGATAATGGGCCTGCAGATGATGGAACGAGTGCATCACCGCCCCCATCACCTTCGGTTTGTATTCGTGATAAGCACAGGCATCCATGTCCGCCTGTGCCTTGCCGTGCACGATCACCTGTGCGCCGATGTCGGTATTAGGCTTTAACAACACGGGGTTCATGTGCACAGTGGGTTCGATGCCACACGCCTGCGCCTGTACCGCCTGCGCGCGGCCAATTTCACCGCCATCGGCCGTGACGGCGCTGTTGAGCGCCATATTCTGAGATTTAAACGGGGCTACCGACCAGCCTTGTCGTTTCAGTAAACGACATAAGCCAGCCACCAGCGTACTTTTGCCCGCATCAGAGGTAGTGCCCTGCACCATGAGAGAAAAACGGGATAACATTTAGAATTCGGATCCCCAGAACAGTCATCCCAATATCATACGAGGGTTTCAGACTGCCCGTAAGCCTGATGTTTGATTCCGATGCCGACCCAGCGGGATCACCATCGGCCCGCCATACACCGGATCGCTGACCACCGACACCGGCTGCTGATAAGCGTGCTCTATTTTCACCGTGGTTAAAACCTCGTGGGCAGCACCCTGTGCCACAATAGCGCCCTGTTTCATCAACACCAGATGATCAGCGTAACGGCTGGCCAGATTAAGATCATGCAGCACCACAATCAGGGTTTTGCCCTGCTGGCGCAGATCAACCAGCAGATCCATAATCTCCACCTGATGATTTAAGTCGAGATGATTGATCGGTTCGTCCAGCAACAAAATACCGGCCTGCTGCGCCAACACCATCGCAATCCAAGCCCGTTGTTGCTGCCCGCCAGAGAGTGATTTCATCCGCCGCGTAGCCAGCGCCGATAATCCGGTCTTCAACATGGCGTCCCGCACGGCCACTTCATCTTCCGGTTGCCACTGCTGACGACGTGACTGATGCGGATAACGGCCATAACGCACCAGATCGAACACCGTCATATCGGCAAACAACTCCGGATATTGCGGTAAATAGGCGACTCGTTGCGCGCGTTGTGCCAAAGGCCAGGCGGCCAGTGCTTTTTCATCCAACTGAATCAGCCCTGCCTGCGGTGTTAACTGGCCCGCCAACGTTTTCAGCAATGTGGATTTGCCACACCCGTTGGCCCCCAGCAAGGCGGTGATTTTTTGTGGCTGGAATGCCAGCGAAAACTGCTGTAATACCGGCGTATTTTCATACGCAACCGTCAGGGCTTGGCAGGTAAATGACATGAATTCAGCTCCGGTGGAACGGGTAAAGAAAAGAGTGCCGGGATCTGCGCCAGCGCGATCTCCGCAGCCAAAACGCCATTGGCGGTATTCCAGATCACATCATCCATGCTATACACCTGTTGCTGACGCACCACATTCAACTGCTGCCAGCTGGCATCGCGCATAAAGGTATCGCGGTATTGCAAGGTGCTCTGCTGACGGCGAGTGCCATAGGTGAAATAGAACAAGATATCCGCATCTAATTCATGAATACGTTCCCGACTAAAATTACTGACACCATAAGCATGCACCTGCTGTGCGGGCGGGCGCTGTAACCCTAACGCGGCAAACAGCTCACCGGTAAAGGAGTCGAGCTGATACATGCGCACTTGCCCTGGGTTAAAGCGGATCACCGACACGCTCTTTAACGGTTGTTGCGCCAGCGCAACGTTGAGCGTGTTTATCTGGGTGTTCAGACAATCCAGACGTTGCTGCCCTGCAACCATCTCATCAACAGCGCGAGCGTAAGTCATAAAATTTTGCTGCCACTGGCGCCGGTTATCTTTCACGAAAACAGTTGGTGCGATCAGCGTCAGAATGGGTTTTAAACGCCCCAGTTTCTGCTTGGAACCCAAGATCAGATCGGGCTTTAAACTGGCAATCAATTCAATATTCGGGTTGAGCTCCTGCCCGACCACTGTTACGCCCGTCATTTGGTTCGTGATATGGGGAAACCAAGGGTTACCCACCAGCGAACGGGTCGCCCCAACCGGCGTAATACCCAATGCCAGCATGGCTTCTGTGCTGTCATTCGTTAGCGTCACCACGCGTAACGGTTGTGCCAACGTTACCGTGCTGCAAAGACAACAACAGAGCGCCAGAACTGATATCCAGAACCGCATTACTGTTTTCCCCGTTTCAGATAGAGCACCAGAAAACAGGGCACCCCGATAAACGCCGTAATGATCCCCACCGGCAATTCGTAGGGCGCAATCAGCGTGCGGGCACCGATATCGGCAAGCACCACCAATGCCGCGCCACACAGCATGTTACCTAGTAATTGTGCCGGCACACCGCGCGGACACAGGCGTTGCACCAGATGCGGCACCACCAACCCGACAAAACCAATTTGCCCAGCCCCTGCCACTGCAATCGCAGTAAATCCGGCCGCCAACACATACAGAAACCGCTGCTGGCGAATAGCTGATTCGCCCAGTGACATCATTAACGATTCCGATATCCGAAATAGCGCAATCTGCCGGTAAGCCGATAACGTCAGGAGACACAGCACGATAAAACCACCCAACAGGTAGTGATTGAGCTGCCGATTCGCCTGCGCGAGCGAACCGACCAGCCAGAGCTGGGCCTGCGCGGCAATATCACTTTGACTGATCAACATCAGTAAGCTAATAGATGCCTTGCAAACTGCCGCAATCACCAACCCGGCAAACACCATTTTCTCTAAGTCGGGATCAAGCCGGAACAACCCGCGCAAGATCAGCAACACCAAGCCGGCACCAGCAAAAGCCACCATCGCCATAATGGAAGGCGATGTCACGCCTGCCCAACCACGATCACCGAGGAACAATGCCAGCACGACGCACAATCCGGCACCATCAGATAAGCCCATCACGGCAGGCGAGGCAATAGAGACACGGGTCAGGGTTTGTAACAAAAAACCCGCCACAGCAAGACTGGCCCCAGTCATCAGACCTAACACCAGCCGCGGCATGCGCAGTTCATTCACCACCAATTGAATCAGCGGATCAGCCTCATGCTGTAGTGCGCGGTATATACCCTCAATGGGAATAACCAGCGGCCCAGTCATCAGCGCACCGAGCATCACCAAACACACCGCTAGTAACGCCAATAATAAAAACCGACGGCTGCCAGCCGGAATCAAAGCGGAGAAAAAACGCTGCCGCACCACCCGATCAGCGCGCATAAGCTAACCTCCGACGGCAATAAAGCAGTACCAACAACACCGGCCCACCGATGAAAGCCGTCACAGCACCGACCGGCACATCCTCCGGAAACAGGATAAATCTCGCCAGCACATCGGCCAGCGTTAACGCTAGTGCACCCAGCAATGCGGCAACCGGTAAACGCACACGGTGCTGGTGTGGCACCAGGAAATGGGCCATGCGCGGAGTCAATAAACCAATAAAACCGATAGGCCCGACTACACTGACCGCACCCGCTACCAGTAAACTGCAACTCAAAATCGCCATTAGCCGCAAACGACCAGGGTGAAAACCCAGCGCACTGATTTGTGTATCACCCAGATAAAACAGATCCAGCCTGGGTAATAACCGCACAAGCAACACCACTGCGACCAGCAACCAGGGTAGTGCCGCCATCAGCTGAGCCACCGAACGGCCGGCAATATTGCCGGTCAACCAGCTCAATGCTTGATCTTGCGTGGCGGGGTCGAGTGTCAGCACCGTTTGGGTCACCGACGAGAACAGCAGCGACAACACCGTGCCCAGCAGCGGCAGGCGTAACACACTGTCACGTTCATCGATCTGACGCAGCATCAGTAACAACAGACAGGTCATGCCAACTGCAGCCAGAAAAGCGAGTAAGTTGAGCCAGCTCAACGCCAGATCAGGGATAAAAAACAGCGCCAGCACCACACACATCGACGCTGCGGCGTTGATGCCAAGAATATCCGGTGCCGCCAACGGGTTACGTGTCACCGACTGCAGCAACAGCCCCGCCACCGCCAGTGCCGCACCACAGATCGGCGCAATCAGCATGCGCGGTAAACGGTATTCCAGCACAAAGGAAGACAGCGCCGGATCAGGCGCTGATAGCAGATGAAAAATCTGCACTGGCGACAGCCAGCGATAACCGGTCAGTAAACTGGCCAATGCGGCCAGCACGAGTGAACCTGCCAGCCCAAAGAACAACCGTCGCGGCATTATAAACCGACCGAGACCTGGAATAAGAACTCCCGCGGATCACCATACGCCACCATCGGTACATTCGCGTTACTCACCCCTGAGGTGTAGTAAGTTTCATCAAACAGGTTTTTGACGTTAAATTGCAGCTTCACTGGATGGTTAGACACCTTGCGTTCATACGAGGCGAACAGGTCATACACCATACTGGCCGGCAGTGAATACATGACGCCTTCCGTATTACCAATATACCAAGTCCCGGTATAGCGGCTGGAGGCACCCGTACGCACTAGCCCTCCCATCACTTGTCCCCAGTTACGCGTTAAACCCAGCGAAGCCATGTGTTTTGATACCCCATCTACTGGGGTACCAGCCAATTCAGGGTCTTCCAACACTTCCGCATCGGTAAAGCTATAACCGGCGAAAGCGCTCCAATTGTCATTTAATTCACCGCTGACATCGGTTTCTAAACCACGCGAGCGTACTCGACCGGCAACTCGGTAATAAGTGTCACCCGCACTATCCGTTGCTGCTGTTAATACGTTCTTTTTGTTGATATCAAATAATGCCGCCGTGGTGGTCAGACGATCGGTTTGCCATTTGGTGCCAACTTCCCAAGATTGCCCCTCTTCTGCTGGCAATTCACCAATCATCGTCGCAATCGAGGTATTCGGGCGGAACGACTCGGTATAACTGGTGTACACCGACCATTCCGGCGTGACCATATAAACCACGCCAGCTCTGGGTACAAACTTACTCTCAACCGGATGCGAGCGAACGACAAACGGACGCCCTTTTCCTGTCAACTCGTTGTAATGATCGTAACGGCCGCCACCAACAAGGATCCAATGCTCATCCAAAGACCAGGAGTCCTGCATATAAATCGCAGACGTTCTTAATTTATCCGTCTGATCACTGTCTGCTGCGCTGACAATGGAAGGCAAGGCTGACGTGCCATAGGTGGGGCTATACATGTTGTAATTTTTCACCGTCGCATTGCGATACAGATCGCCTAACGTGCGGTAGTTGTGCATATATTGCACGCCCGTTGTAATTTCGTGCGTCGTGCTGCCCTGCGGAATTTTCCCTACGGTATAAAATGTCGCCGTATGTGCCTGCTGGTCAGCATCTTTCGTCGCATCGGCACGACGCGTCACCACCCCAGTGGCGGAATTAATAGCCGTGACACGCATCTGGTTATCGTTGTAATAGTTACTGCTGTAACCATAACCCCCATGCACTGACCAACGACTGTTGACCTCATGATCGATTTTTAAATTCGCGGTGTCGGCTGTGCCAGAAGTGATGTTATACGTTTCATCAAGACGCTGCTCTCGCGGCACATTGATCGGCTTGCCGGTTTTGGTATCGATGTAAGTGCCACGATCAAACGGCACTGAATAATCCATATGTTCATAATCGACCAGCACTGACGTTTGATCGTTTTTCCATAACAACGAAGGCGCAACAACACCCTGTTCGATCTCACCAAAATTACGCCAGTAGTTATAAT
>CAIZDF010000447.1 GCA_903931645.1 uncultured Tolumonas sp. | reverse complement strand
CCGCCGAATATGCTGACTTCGAAGCCAAGAAAAATGGATTCGGTATCAGAGGTTGGTCAATCATTGCATTTCAGGCAGCGATGTTCTGGATTGCAGCAGGTGCCATCACACACGGGTTGAACGTCACACTGCCCGCATTATCCAAAACATATAATCTGGACTACAACATGCTCCTGGCGCTGGCAACCCCAGCGTCATGGGCCTCCATTCCTGCTGGGCCAACCACGGCATGGTTGTGCGAGAAAAAAGGGGCGAAGTTCAACATCATCCTCTGCTTAATTGCTTGCGGATTATGCTTTGGCTTGCTCGGCTATGCCAGTTCACTGCTCAGTTTTACGCTATTGTTCGCGGGCGTCTGCTTCTTCGGCACAGGCTTTGCCTATGTCGGTGGCACCTCAATCGTCACGAGTTGGTTCGTCAAAAAAGCAGGCTTGGCGCTAGGTTGGTGCACCGTTGGCCAAACTTTCTCCAGTGCATTTTTTGTCCCCTCTCTAGCAGCTTCATTTGCCATTATGGGTGTTCAGCACGGGTTCTGGGGCATCGCTTGTGCCATGTTTGTCATGGCAATCATCACAGCATTGTTTATTCACAATAAACCAGAAGATATCGGCTTAGCCCCCGATAACGAACAGATCACCCCTGCACAACTCGCTGAAAGACAAAAACAACATGACGCCTATCAATGCCCACTGACCGTTTCACAAATCTTACGCATGAAAGATGTGTGGCTGATGGGCATTGCAACCGGCGCTATCTATGTGATGTTGGTCGGCGTGGTGAGCCAGATCGTGCCTCGCTTGATGTCCTCCGGTTATTCATTAGAAACAGCCATTTTCTATATGTCGGTTTCTGCCCTGTTCGGCACCTTTGGTGCCTTCGGTTGGGGTTGGCTTAATCAGCGTGTTGGCGTCAAAAAAGCCATTATGGCTTACACCGTCTGGTGGATCGTCGCCATCGTGTTCAATCTGTTCGCCGATAACGTCTATATGCTCTGGATCTCGTTGCTGATGATCGGCTTTAGCCTGCCCGGTGCCACCAATTTAAGCACCGCACTGATTGCGACCAAATTTCCTCGCCGTCTCTATATCCGTGCGATTGGTATCGTGCATCCAATTCAATCCATTATTCGCTGTTTTTCCTTCTCGATCCTCGCCTTCGGGCTGGCTTATCTGGGCGGATACACCGGCGCTTATCTGTTGTTGGCTGCGGTGGGTGTCGTCACGCTTCTCCTGTTTCTCATCATCGATGTCACCCCTGTCGATGAACACAACCTTTAAATAAACGAGAAGGAATACCCCATGACTTCACCTATCAAATTCGCGTGTAAGAGACCCGCATATAGCTTGCTTACATTAGCTTGCTGCTGTGTTGCATCACCAATTTATGCCGCGGAGGGGATCAGCCCCCTCCAACCCGGAGCCACCACAGGAACCCCTGCTGGCGCACTGCCACCTCCCGGTTTCTATCTGATGATGGATTCCGATTATGAGAGCGGCAAACTTAAAAATAATGCCGGAGACACCGCCACAACACCCGATGGCAAAAAGATCAAAGCGTCTAATGTCAGTGCGGTTGTCGCACTCACTTGGGTCACGGATAAAGAGCTGTTAGGTGGCCGTTATGCTGCCGCCATTGCGCAGCCTTACAAATGGGCCAGCACAGATTTCACCACAACCGACGGTTCAACAACCATCGATAGCCAAGGTGCTGTGAATACCGCATTCACCCCCGTGATCCTGTCATGGGATCTGAAGAATGGATACTTCATATCAACGGGGCTAACCGTGTTTGCTGACAACGGTGATTTCAGTTACGACTACGATGCAACGGCTGGTCGTAACGTAAAAAACGCAAAATCGATCGGCAATGATTATTGGACATTCGAACCCTCATTTGCCATCACGCACATGGGCGATCAGTGGGCCTTAACGCTCAATAACATGCTCGATTACAACACCACCAATCACACCACGGATTATCGATCAGGCATGACCTATTACCTCGATGCCAGTGCCACACGGCACATTGATAAATTTACCGTCGGATTACTGGGAAATTACACCAAACAGATCACGGATGATGAGGTGAACGGTGTCGCTGTTGCCGCCATCGATGGGCTATCTGGCACAGGCAACCGCAGCGAGCACATTCTTGCCGGCCCGCTTCTTGGTTATGACTTTGGCTCATTTTCATTAACCAGCCGCTTGTTGGTTTCTCTGCAAGCCAAAAATGATGCGGATGTCTCATTCGTTCATTTGGGGGTCAGCATCCCTCTTCGCTGACATCTGATACCCAAAACTCACTTACTGACAAAACCTAAAGCCGTTGGTTTCCAACGGCTTCGGGATCACTCAACTGATTAAAAGGAGTTTTATATGTCATCACTTGTGATCACGAGTGCCGTTCGTACTGCAATCGGAAAATTCGGTGGCAGTCTGAGCAGTATTCCAGCCATTGAATTAGGTGCTTTGGTGATGCAAGAAGCCATTCGTCGTGCGCAAATTTCTGCCGACGATCTCAATGAAGTCAATTTTGGTAACGTCTTACAAGCTGGATTGGGCCAAAACCCAGCACGGCAAGCGTTATTGAAAGCCGGCATTCCAGATTCAATACCTGCCACCACGGTGAATATGGTGTGTGGCTCTGGGCTGCAAAGCATTATCTATTCGGCACAAAGTATTGCTGCGGGTAATGCCGATGTGGTGCTGGCGGGCGGCATGGAAAATATGTCCGCTGCGCCTTATGTGCTGGATAAAGCACGTTGGGGCTGTCGAATGGGCGATCAAAGTGCGATCGATAGCTTGATTCATGATGGGTTGTTTTGTGCTGTAAACCATTATCACATGGGTATTACCGCCGAGAATGTCGCGAAAAAATACAATATCAGCCGAAATGAGCAAGATGAAATCGCCCTAATGTCGCAACAACGCGCTCAGGCAGCCATTCAATCACACGCATTTGAAAAAGAAATTTTGCCAGTCACGCTACGTAGCAAAAAAGGCGACACTGTCTTTTCAACCGATGAATTTGTTCGCCAAGATGCAACCATGGCACAACTTGCGAAATTGAATCCGGCATTTTCTGATGAGGGAACCGTCACTGCGGGTAATGCGTCTGGCATTAATGATGGCGCCGCCGCACTCGTGATCATGACAGAAGAGCGTGCCAAAACATTATCGCTGCCAATTCTTGCAAGAATTCGCAGCTTCGCGACCAGTGGTGTTGACCCCGCATTGATGGGAATTGGCCCCGTTCCAGCAACACAACTGGCCCTAAAACGCGCGGGTTTAGCCATGAAAGAGATCGATTTAATTGAAGCGAATGAAGCATTTGCCTCGCAATTTATTGCTGTTGGCCGTGAATTGAAACTCGATCTCGAAAAAACAAACGTCAATGGTGGTGCCATTGCACTGGGTCATCCGATTGGTGCATCCGGTGCCCGTATTCTCGTGACATTATTACACGCACTCAGCGCAAGAGATAAAACACTGGGGCTCGCCACGTTGTGTGTTGGCGGTGGTCAAGGCGTCGCGATGATCGTAGAAAGAGTTTAAAAACGATCATAAAGCATAATCAAGAGTGCTGGTTATGCTGTCTTTTAATTCTAATGAGACAGTATAATTAGCATTTCTACGTTGTAAGAATTTTCTAAATTGTCGTAAGAATAAAGGAACGCAAGGGTTTCTATTTTTAGCATCCCAAACCAGCTCCAAATCAAACCAGTACTTATCTTCTTTAATATCTAATAGCACACAATTATCACTCAATAAATAACTGCGATGTCTCGGCATTAATAAAACAGCCCGATGATTAAATTCGAGATTAAAGCAGCAGGTTTTAAGATTCGGATACTCTTTTTCTACACGATAAGGAATTTGGTAACGATCAAGAAACTCAGTGCTGAATTGATGCGATAGCGCAAAACTAGCAGGATCAACACGAATAATCGGCCATTTTTCTATTTCATTTAATGAAACAAGCTGATTTTGTGCTAATGGATGGTGTTTATTTACCGCAACGCCAATCGTGTCAGATTGAATATATAAATCTTCGAACAGTTCATTCTCAATGAAGTTAGGGCGAATTAAAAAACCAAAATCGCAGCTTTGCTCTTCCAAATAATTTAATGATTCGTCTAATTCACTGTCACGGCAATCAATAACCACTTCCGGAAATTCAGCATTAAATTCGGCCAAAAAACCAACTAAAACCTGCTGAACAGCTTCACCTAAAAAAGCGATTTTCAATTTCTTCTTACTTTTGCCAGTAAATTTGCTCATGACAGTCAGTGAGTTTTCATATTGTTGAATAATTTTTTTAGCTTCATCTCATAGACTGGACCTTAAGAATTAAACATTTCAAAAATTCCATCTAAGGTCCTATTTTTCTTGGCTTTTCTTTG